>NZ_JBVVPM010000015.1:0-47316 GCF_055811255.1 Bradyrhizobium sp. MI1.11 | reverse complement strand
GCGGCGCGGGCGCACCCCTGGGGCCGGGGTGGCCCCCGCCGGGGGGGTCCGGCGGGGGGCCCGCGCCCCCCCCCCGGGGGCCCCCCCGGGGGGGCCCCCCCCCGGGGGGGGGGCGGGGGGGGGGGGCGCCGCCGAGGCGGCGTTCCGCATTGGCCAACTCTACATGCGCGGTCAGGGCGTATCGCGTTCAGTTCCGGACGCGGTGGCCTGGTATGCGAGGGCCGCCGAGGCAGGGCATGTCGATGCGCAGCTTCAGCTCGGCATGATCCTGCTCGACGGCGCGGCGGCAGGGGTCGGCGGCAATTCGCCGGAGGCCTGGCGCCAGGCGGTCGAGGCGAAGGCAAACGACAAGGCATCCACCGCAACGGTCGTGTTTCCGCGCGGGCTGTCGGTCGAGAAGGATCCCGAGCGCGGCTTCGCCTGGATCGCCAGGGCGGCCTCGTCCGGACGGGCCGAAGCGCAGGCGCTGCTTGCGGATCTTTATCGGCACGGGCGCGGCTGCGAGTTGGACAAGGCGGCGTCGCGGGAATGGTATGAGAAGGCCGCCGCGCAGAATTTGGCGGCCGGGGAATTCGGCCTAGGCGATGTCTACTATCAGGGCCTCGGCGTGCCCAAGGATCCCGAGACCGCCGCCGGCTGGTATCGCAAGGCTGCCGAGAGGGGCCACGTTCGCGCCCAGGTGGCGCTCGCCTTCCTGCATCTGAACGGCTCCGGCGTCGCGCAGGACCGCACCGAGGCGGCACGGCTGTTCGGCTGGGCCGCCCGCCACGAGGATGTGACGGCGCTGTACAACATCGCGCTGATGCAGCTTGGCGGCGACGGCCTGCCCAAATCCACAGGCAAGGCCGAAACCGCGCTGCGCAAGGCCGGCCGGCGCGGGCATCTGCCGTCGATCCTGACGCTTGGCGAGTTCTATTCGCTAGGCGCCGACACAGAGCCCGACCTGCGCGAGGCCGCGTACTGGTACCTCCAGGCCGCCGAGCGCGGCGATGTCCAGTCGCAGTTCTTCACCGGCCGCTTCTACGCCACCGGCCAGGGCGTCGCTCCGAGCGTTCGCGAGGCCGCCAAATGGTTTTTGCGCGCCGCCGAGAACGGCCACCCAACCGCGGCCTATAATATCGCCGTGTTCTATCTAAAGGGCACCGGCATCGCCCAGGATGTCACGGCCGCAATCAAATGGTTCGAGTTCGCCGCCAAGGCCGGCATTCCGGCCGCGCAGGTCCAGCTCGGCCAACTCTATTCTACCGGCCAAGGCGTCGATCGCGACCACGATGTCGCCGAGCAATGGCTGAAGACCGCCGCAGGTGGCGGTGATCCCGACGCCAGGCTCGCCTATGCGATGTTCCTGCTGCAGTCCGACAAGAGCGCCGAGGCGATCGCGCGCGCCGCGGATCTGTTGGGTCTGGCGGCCGAGGCCGGCCACGCCGCGGCCAGCTTTCAGCTGGGCAATCTGCATGCCGGGCGCTTCGGCGGGACGCCCGACTGGGCGCAAGCCGCGAAGGCCTATGCCGGCGCGGCCGCTGCCGGCCTGCCCGACGCGATGCTGGCGCTCGGCCAGCTTTATCTCGATCCGGCGCGCGGCATAGCCGATCCGAAAGCCGCTGCCGGCTGGTTCGCGAAGGCCGCCCAGGCCGGCCAACCGCTCGCGCAATTCCAGCTAGGGGTGATGTACTGCACCGGCGCAGGCGTCGAGATGGATCTCGAGAAGGGCGTGTTCTGGTACGGGGCCGCCGCCAAGCAGGGCCATTTGCTCGGGCAATTCAACCTGGCCGTGATGGTCTCCAAGGGCCAGGGCTGCACGCAGGATCCCGAGAAGGCGTTCGAATGGTTCGCGCACGCGGCCGAGCAGGGCATGGTCGCGGCGCAGATTGCGGCGGGGGACGCACTCTATACCGGAAATGGCGTGGCGCAGGATATGGAATCGGCGAGGGCGTGGTACGAGAAGGCGGCAGGGCAGGGGAATGAGGTGGCGCGGCAGAGATTGGGCGCGATCGCTTCATCGAAGAATGACGTTGCAGTGACAATTGAGGCGCGGAGCTGACCGAGGAGCTGTTATTGCAGTTCATCAAGCGGTGGATGAATCTTGGGCGAGCCGATGCAAGTTCGGGCAAGCTGAAGCCGATTTTTGAACAGAATTAAGGTTAGCTTTCATATGCGTGACAGCCACATTGCCCTAATGTACTGATTGCGAAATAACACCGGTACTCGATCAAAGATTGTGTAGAAATGGCTGACTTCCTATCAAAGCTCGCGCGCGATGCGGGCCGAGCGAAGTGCTCGAGTAGGTGCGTGTCCTCCGCTCCTCTAACTTTTCTCTCCCAGAAATCCGGTAAGATTAAGTAGCGATGAACATGGATGCGCAGAAGGGCGTCGATTACGAATTTGGGGCCGTGGACGATGGGGACCTTTCAGCGTCGCTTGACAATCTGAATAGCGCACCTCGCCTTCGTGGCGAGCTTAAGCTTGAAGCAGGAGGGATACAAGGATGGCTGGTAGATGGCCGCTCCCCAACTTCGGCGCTGCAACTATCGCTAGATATCGATGGCCGATCGATCGGCTCAACTGCCACACCAAAGATGAGAAGCCGAAGCGCCAAGATTGATCCCCGCGAGCACCGGTTCACGCTTAGATGGGACGTTCGGGCGAGCCGGGGGCAAAGGCTTCTCGTCTTGCACGTTAAATGTTTCGATGGTGAACGATACGAACTGCTACTCGAGTCCGACGAAGATACTAGCGAGGCAGATCGTAGTGGTGTCGCGGACGTCTTCTTTGCTGAAATCCAGCCAACGGCTGAGCGTTCGCAACTCAACGCTGAAGTCGATGGCAAGCCAGATGCAGTAGCAGCCTCCGCGCTAGTGTCTGAGCCGGCGAATCGAACTAAGACGGCCGCGGATAAGGCCACCAAACCAGAAAAGCTCCAAACCAAGAACCTCCCAAATGCGCCCCAGTTGGAAGTCCAATCAATAGCGCAGCCTCAAGCTGTTGAAAAACCGTTAGAAGCTGGGAAGGATGCAGCTCCGTCTTCTCTCGAAGCTAAGGCGGACAAAGGTGCTGGTGCTTTCAAACTCCGCGCCTATATCGACGCGATACACCCGAATGTGGTCAGCGGTTGGGCTTGGGATGAGAGCGATCCCAAAGCTTCTGTTGAGATTCTCGTTTTACGCGCCGGGAAAGCGATCGCTCAGGGCGCCGCCAAGACTTTGCGCCAGGACCTGAAGGACGCTGGAGTAGGCACTGGTCAGTACGGATACTCTTTTGCTTTGCCATCGTGTGATCCTCGCGAGATCACCGTTCTTGCCAAGATTGGTTCCGTAACGCAGCCTGTCGAAATCCCGAGTCAGTTCCTCAAAAGCTCGTCAGTAGACGAGAAGGGAGGGTCCAAGAGCTCTGCGGTCACTTTTGAAGGACATATTGACCGGCTCACCCGCTGGGGGGCTATGGGTTGGGCTTGGCTTCCCAATTCCCCGAATGAAGCCGCGCTGGTGGAAGCAGTCCATGAAGGTGTTGTTATCGGACGCACGGTTGCGAACCGTATGCGGGAGGATCTGAAGGCGCACGGCAAGGGTACAGGAGTATATGGCTTCGAAATCTCGTTCGATCAACCAATCAAGAACGAGGTTCGGCCTGAATTTCGGATATTGGCTCCGGCCGACGGCTATCTCCAAAACGCGCAGCATCTCCCGAAAAAGGCAGAGAACGAACGGACAATTCCCGGGCGGGGCGACGTTGCTATGCTCTATGCAGAGCATGCTAACTTTACGAGCGCCGGCGATCAGTTCGAGGAATTCGACCCTATGATCCTGGAAGGCGTCGATCGATCCAAAATCGATTTGATCGCGTTCTACCTGCCTCAATTCCACCCTATCAAGGAAAACGACAAATTTTGGGGTAATGGCTTTACGGAGTGGCGTCAGCTTGCGCGCGGGGTGCCGCGTTATCAAGGCCACTATCAGCCTCGCATTCCTCGCGACTTGGGTTTCTATACGCTCACCAGCGTCGAGCCGATGACACACCAAGCCTCGCTCGCAAAGGCGGCTGGGGTGAACGTTTTTGGATTCTACTATTATTGGTTCAATAGAACCCGCATTTTGGATGAACCGATCGAAGTTTTTCTTCGATCGGGCGTCGAGATGAAGTTCATGCTGATCTGGGCCAATGAGAATTGGACCCGGACGTGGGACGGGTCGGAATCTGAGATTCTGCTAAAGCAGGATTACAGCGTTGATGATGAGGAGGCGCTCATCGCGGATTGGGTTAGGCACTTTCAAGATCGACGTTATCATACAATTGATGGTAGACCCCTGTTCGTTATTTACAATCCGAAGCTGATTCCTAATCCAAAGCGAACGATCGCGCGTTGGCGACGAATTCTCGAATCCAAGTACGACATCAATCCCCTGATGTTTATGGCGCAAACGTTTGGGATGAGGGACCCGAGCGTGTTTGGTTTGGACGGAGCCATCGAATTTCCGCCTCACAAGCTATCCGACACACTGCCTGGTCGCCCAACACCGGACGCTTACTCTCCGGATTTCGCGGGACGAGTCATTGAGTACGATGATTTCGTGAAGGTTTCGCTCGCGGAAGAACCGCCGAATTATCCTCTCATCAAAACCATCGTCCCAAGCTGGGACAATGAAGCACGGCGTCCGAATCGAGGACTGTCGCTCGAACGCGCCACCCCGTCGAAGTACCAGAATTGGCTGACAGGCTTGATCTCGCGGGCACTGAGCTCGTCGAAGATTGGTGGAATTGGCGGCAGGACTGTCGTGGCCGTGAACGCTTGGAATGAATGGGCTGAGGGCGCGTATCTCGAGCCTGACGTTCACTTCGGGGCAGCTTATCTAAACGCAACCGCTCGCGCTATTAAGGCTGGGCTCGCCGTTTCGGTTTCACCTCCAACGTCCTCACTTGAGAAGGCCAAGCCCGCGGTAACTGTCATTTTCCCGAACTACAACCACGCCAAGTTCCTTCCGGAGCGGATCTCATCTGTACTTAAGCAAACCGTAAAGCCGGACGAAATCATTTTTCTCGATGATTGTTCCTCCGACAACAGCGTCGAGGTGGCGCGAGGTTTGTTGGAGAAGTCAGACATTCCCCACAAGATCATCGTCAATAAGAAGAATTCGGGAAATGTTTTCAAGCAGTGGACAAAAGGACTGCAAGAAGCTTCCTCGGAATGGATCTGGATTGCCGAAACGGACGACAGTGCGGACCGCCGCTTCCTTGAGAACCTTTCGCCGTTGCTTGAGCGGGAAGACATTCTGGCCGCTTACGGCAGGATTTCCTTCATCAATGCAGAAGGCAAGAGGTCGCGCGATTTAGACGGTTACTATGATGATCTGCAGCTATTCGACTGGAATAGCAGCACGGTGGTGTCTGCGTTTAAGGCGTTTGAGTTCGATTTCACAGTAAAGAACGTGATTCCAAACGCATCGGGGCTTCTGTTCAGGAAGCCCACGTTGACCCAAGCCCAGATTGAGCGCCTCTATCAATACAAGTTTGCAGGGGATTGGTATTTTTACGCCCTCCTGCTCAGAGGTGGCAAGCTGGGCTATTCTCGCGATGCGAGATCATACTTCCGGGTGAGCCAGGGGAGCGCATCTCGGAGTGCTTTCTTCACTGATAGGCATTTGGCCGAGCACCAGATGGTGATCGACGATCTCCGAGCGCTGTATGACGTGCCAGAGAAAGCCGTCATTGCTCACGCTCGATCATTGGCCGTCCATTTTCCGGACAAGCCCATTTCAGAAGTGGAGAAGCTATTTGCTGGAAAGAATACAAGTGCGCAAACGAAAAAGCCTTTGCGCATATGTATCGCAGCTCACAGCTTCGAGATCGGAGGTGGAGAGTTATTGCCCGTAACGCTCGCCAACGCTTTGCACGACCTAAGTCATCACGTCACCTATCTCGTCATGGAGGAGGGACGTAGTTTGTCGAATCTACGGTCGAGGTTGAGATCGGATATCAGCGTCGTCTATTGGGACGAGGTTCAGAACCGGTTTGATTCTTTTCTCGATGAATACGGCATTCAGGTCTTCAACTCGCATAATGTGAGTGTCGAGTATCAGCTATTTTGTCGTGGGATCAAACTCGATCGGCCATACATCGCATCGTTGCACGGAGGGTACGAGACCGTCGCTGAACTGCTGAAGGGTGATTTCTCAAAATTCCTTTCGACGACTGTATCGAAGTGGCTCTTCCTTGCGGAAAAGAATGTAAGCATTCTGACGGGCAGCGGGCTTGCCCGCGAGTCGTTCGAGAAGAGCTTCAATGCAGTGCCACAGTTTGAAGGCACATTCGTCGATCGAAACTCGTTCCTGGCCGAGCACAAAATCTCGCCACAGTCATTGATGCTCGTGCAGTGCTCACGTGCTATCAAGGAGAAGGGATGGCGGGACTCGATTCTGGCTGTCAGGGAAGCTTCCAAGGCGGCCGCAAGACCCATCCACTTAGTACTCATCGGCGATGGTCCCGAGTTGACCGCGCTACGCGAGGAATTTCGCGATGACAAGAACGTCACCTTCATGGGACACGTCGACAATCCTATCCGCTACTTCAGGTGCTTCGACGCGGCGGTATTCCCAAGCTACTACAAAGGTGAGACCTTTCCACTATTCATCCTCGAGTGCTTCCAGCAGGGCGTCCCTGTAATAGCAAGCAGGATTGGGGAAATACCGCAGCTATTCGAATCCCCTGACGGCGTCCTGCCTGGTCGACTCATCGACGTTAAGGAAGGCGTACCCGACTTCGGCGCGTTGGTGGGAACAATCGTTGGCACAGCGAAGGACGCCGGTGTCTTGAAGAAAATGCGGGATGCCGCAAGTAACGCCGGAAAGCGTTTCGATATGCGGAATCTCGCCGATTTCTACGTCGATGTTTGCAGGCGAGTAATGGCCTCTTCCGAAGGCCGGACCTGAGAACGGCTCCGAAGGTTGTCGGATATTCTCGTGGCCAAACGTGGGGGAGCACAGTTAGCTATCCCATAGGTCCCAGGCTTACGGGAAGATTCAAGGCGAATCGCGGGGTTCACACGAGGAAATCCAAGTTGGTGCTTAGTCTGGGAGGATATCGCGTCCAAATGAGCCAACCTCCAAGGCTTGTGCGATGCGCCGTCCCCGCCTAAGAGTTTGGTATCATTGGTCGAATCGGCCTGTTGGCCCTAGCCAATCGATCGGAGTCGTTTGAATGTTTCGAAACCCACTAGTGGTTGGCGTCCGCCAAATTGAACTTAAGGAAGGCGGAGCGACCATTGATCAAGCCATGCTGAGCTTGGGGCAGAATACTGGGAACATGATGTTCACTCAGTCCCTCTGTACCTTCATCGACGGAGCGGAGTGGGGCTCATTCTCTCTTTCTCCGGAAGAGACAGAAGGTCATGATGCTATCGTGTTGGCTGCCGCCAACTGGGTCAATGATTTCGACGATTTTGGTTGGTTGGCGGATCGTCTGGAGAGATCGAAGCTGCCGGTGTTTCTCATTGGAGTGGGGGCCCAAGCTGCAAATTCGGAGCAAATTCCTAAAGTTACCGAGGGAACTATTCGCTTACTGAAGCTTGTGCAAGATCGATCTACAACGATCTCTGTTCGAGGAATATTCAGCTGCGAGGTTCTTGAACGCTATGGGATCAAGAATGTTCAGCCAACGGGATGCCCGTCTCTCTTGCTGGTAGGGCCCGATGGACCATCAGCTTCGCTGGCGCAGTCACCTAGTTTTCATGCCTGTTGTATGCACTCCACTCGCCATGGTTTTCGCCAGTCGGATGAATTTCAAACCTTCTTATACCGTCAAGCGTTCAATCGTCAGATCGACCTCATACTTCAGTCAGAGGTGGCTGATATGCGCTATGTACTCCGGGATGTGACCAAAGAACCCATTCCCCAGGAAGCCGAGATGGCAGTTACTGCCGCATACGGATCAAATGATGCAGCAAGCATCGAATCTTTCCTCGAACATCATGGTCGCGTATTTACGCGCTATGCTGATTGGATCCAGTACATGAAGGGACGATCGTTCTGCTTCGGTACCAGAATACACGGAACGGTCGCTGCGCTGATCGCTGGAACACCAGCAACTCTATTGGTCCATGACTCTCGTACAGTAGAGATGGCGGACATCATGGGGATCCCAAGGATTCGCTGGGAGGATATTCCAATGAACCGAGATATCGATATTGCTTCCTTGTATTCAAAGGAGCAAACGGTCAATTTCGGGGCTAACTTCGCGAACTACTATCGTAACTTCTTGCGATATATGGCTGATAACTCGCTGGTTGTTTCCAAGCCTTACTCTCTTGCAAGAAGTTGATTCTCAGTCATTCACGTTCAGCGGACGATGCGCATTCTAGATCGCCGTTCAATTCTCAAGGCATTACTGGGAACGCTCGCCGCTTCAGTTTCTCAGAAACGGAGCGGCTCCGCTTCCACGCATTGGGGTATCCGGATCGGAGCAATTCGGTGGGATGCGTGGTATGGTCCAGAAAGCGCTCCTCAATCATCGGAATGGTACGCTGCGCACGATCTCGATCCTCCTCAATACCAGCATAGGGCTCCCTTTTTCGCCAAGCGGGTGGACGCATCTCGGTTGATCATCGATGGCACGAAAGAAGATATGGAGACTGAAATTCTCTATGCCGCAAACGCGGGAATCGCATACTGGGCGTTCGGCTGGTACCCGTCTGGAAGACCACTTCACAAGGGCTGGGAGTTCTATTCCAGCAGTCCTCGAAAAGGGCTAGTAAATTGGTGCGTGTTGATCGGGCTTAATTCGCTGGCGGAAGTGTTTCCGCGCCATTCGGAATTGATGAACTACTTCCGCGAGCCTGAGTATGAGAAGGTAAATGGTCGTCCATTGATTTTTATCATGCATGAGAAGGCCAACCTCGACAAAGCGGCTCGATCGTTGCAGCAACTGCGCCAAGCTTGTCTTTCCGCCAACTCACGCGCGCCGTACGTTGTGTTGCAGTGCTCAGTGGCAAACCTTGGAGCATTGGAATCTTTTCACATAGGCGCTGATGCTATAAGTGCCTACGCTTTTGCACCACCGGTTTCAAAAGGACCAGTTCCATATGCTAACTTGGATAAGAGCGTTCGCCGCTTTTGGTCTGAATTGGCGGATACCGGAATTCCCGTTGTACCAAACGGGATGACCGGTTGGGATTTACGACCCCGCATCGAGTTGGCGCCGCCTTTCGATCCGGTTAAGGGCTCAAGGGATCAATACGTTGCGCCTGGAACTCCAGAGGAAATTGCCGATCACATCAGAGCACTTGTGGACTTCATTCAGAGAAATCCTAGAGTATGTGAGGCTCGGCGAGGAATTATCTATTCTTGGAACGAGTTTGATGAGGGCGGGAGCGCCCTGTGCCCAAGCTGGAGCGAGTATGGCCCCGACGATACAATACTCTCCGCAGTATCAAGAGCGGTAGGACATTGACTCGCCCAATCGTAGCAACATCGAATGAACGTCATCTGCGAACGAATATAAGCTGAAGCTTTCCACGCTAGTCTATTGACGTACCTGTCGCGGTCCGCAAATGATCGAGTCTCATCGGCTGCAGGCAAATCGTAGTGGCTTGACGGGGGGTATTGGCCTCGAAGACTATACTAGATCCATTCGCGAGCACGTAGCTTCCAGAAGTCCCGACGTTATGGGCGTCTGCTCGACAAACCACCGCGCCGTGTTTTCGACGCAGCTCGCGAAATTCTCCTCGACGCGCCAGCCGAGGGCGCGGTCGAGCTTCGATGCGCCAAAGAGGCGTAGTCGCGACGCTGCCCTTGACTTTTCTTGAGGGATCAATGGGTTGGCTACTGTGCATGGGGTTGTTTTCGCGACTTTTTTGTTTCGGGCCCTCCGCCCCCCCCCGGACGAGGGGCGCGCGACTACTTGCTCAGCCCCACCCGCTTGACCTGATACCCCCGCTCAACGATCGCCCGCCACCACAGCTGCTGCTCGATATACCAGCGCACCGTCTTCTCGATGCCGCTCTCGAAGTTTTCCTCGGCGCGCCAGCCGAGCTCGGTTTCGAGCTTGGTCGCGTCGATGGCGTAGCGGTGGTCGTGACCGGGGCGGTCGGTGACGAACGAGATCAGGGCCCGATGCGGGCCCTCCGCGCGCGGGGCGTGCTCGTCGAGCAGGTCGCAGATCGTCTCCACCACATGCAGATTGGTGCGCTCGTTGCGGCCGCCGACATTGTAGGTCTCGCCCGGCTTGCCGCGCTCCAGCACCATCGTCAGCGCCTTGGCGTGATCCTCGACATAGAGCCAGTCGCGGATGTTCGAGCCGTCGCCGTAGACGGGCAGCTTCTCGCCCGCGAGGCCCTTGATGATCATGTGCGGGATCAGCTTCTCGGGGAAATGATAGGGCCCGTAATTGTTCGAGCAGTTGGTCACCAGCGTCGGCAGCTCGTAAGTCTCCCGCCAGGCGCGCACCAGATGGTCGGACGAGGCCTTGCTCGCCGAATAGGGCGAGTTCGGCGCGTAGGAGCTGGTTTCCGTGAACAGGCCGTCGCGGCCGAGCGAGCCGAACACCTCGTCGGTCGAGATGTGCAGGAAGCGGAAGCGGTCGCGCTTCTCGCCCGAGAGGCTGCGCCAGTGGCGCAGCGCCTCCTGCAGCATGGTGAAGGTGCCGACGATGTTGGTCTGGATGAACTCGCCGGGGCCGTCGATCGAGCGGTCGACATGGCTCTCGGCCGCGAGATTCATCACCGCGTCGGGCTGGTACTTCTCGAACAGCTTGCGCAGGCCCGCCGCCTCGCAGATGCACTGCTGCTCGAAGCTGTAATGTGGGTTGCCGACCGCATCCGGCAGCGACTCGAGATTGGCGGCGTAGGTCAGCTTGTCGACGTTGACCACCCGCGCGTGGGTGTCGCGAAGCAGGTGCCGCACCACGGCCGACCCGATGAACCCGGCACCGCCGGTGACGAAGATCGTGAAACCCTTGAAACGCATGCGTGCCCCCGCCAATGATCAGCGCGCGAAGGAGCGCGCGACCGATTTCAAATATTCGCCGTAGCTGCTCTTGGCAGATTTCTCGGCTACGATCTCGAATTGCCGCAGCGAAATGTAGCCCTGCCGAAGCGCGATTTCCTCGGGACAGGCGATGCGCAGCCCCTGGCGCTGCTCCAGGATCTGCACGAAATGGCTGGCCTCCACCAGCGAGGCGTGCGTGCCGGTGTCGAGCCATGCAAAACCGCGGCCAAGCACCTCGACAAAGAGATCGCCGCGCTCGAGATAGGCGTTGTTGACCGAGGTGATCTCGATCTCGCCGCGCGCCGACGGTTTGACGTTGGCGGCGATGTCCAGCACGTCATTGTCATAGAAGTAGAGCCCGGTCACCGCGACGTTGGATTTCGGCTGCTTCGGCTTCTCCTCGATCGACAGCGCACGTCCGGTGGCGTCGAGCTCGACGACGCCATATTGCTCGGGTTCGTTGACGACATAACCGAACACGGTTGCGCCCGTTTTGCGGAACGAAGCGCTCGACAGCATGCTCGGCAGGCCGTGGCCGTAGAAGATATTGTCGCCCAGGATCAGCGCGACCGAATCGGTGCCGACAAATTCCCGCCCGACGATGAAGGCGTCGGCGAGCCCACGCGGGGTCTCCTGGGTGGCATACTCGAATCGCAGCCCGATGTCCGAACCATCGCCGAGCAGCCGCTGAAACAGCGGCTTGTCCTGCGGGGTCGAGATGATCAGGATGTCCCGAATGCCCGCCAGCATCAGCGTCGACAGCGGGTAATAGATCATCGGCTTGTCGAAAACCGGCAGGAGCTGCTTCGATACCACGGTTGTAACCGGATAAAGGCGCGAGCCCGTGCCGCCGGCGAGAATGATCCCCTTCATAGCCCCTCACAAAATTTACTATTCGGAAAGTAGCAGATAGCGTGCACTGCACAAGTTTGTTATCAATCTAGGGTAAACCGTAGAACGCAGGAATATTTAGGCGCTGAATATGAATGTTATTGCGACTGAGCTACCGGGAGTCCTGATTATCGAGCCAAAATTATTCGGGGACCAGCGGGGTTTCTTTTTGGAAACCTATCAGTTTCAACGCTACGTAGAAGCGGGCATACATCGTCCTTTCGTTCAGGACAACATGTCCCGCTCGGTCCGCGGCGTGCTGCGCGGGCTGCATCTGCAAAATCCGGGCACCCAGGGCAAGCTGGTCAGCGCGCTGCGTGGCAGCGTGCTCGACGTCGCGGTCGATGTCCGGGTCGGCAGCCCGAATTTTGGGCGGCATGTTGCCGTTGAATTGAGCGAAGAGAACCGCCGCCAGCTGTGGGTGCCCCGCGGCTTCGCCCACGGCTTCGCCGTCCTCTCCGAAACGGCCGATTTCTTCTATAAATGCGATGACCTCTACAGTCCGAAGGACGAGGTCTCCATCCGCTGGAATGACCCCGCAATCGGAATCAAATGGGGCGTCGATCAACCCTCGCTCTCGGCGAAGGATTCCGCCGCGCCGCTGCTCACCGCAGTCAAGAACCTTCCAATCTACGGGCAAATCTGATGCGCATTCTCTTGACCGGAACTGCGGGACAAGTGGGTGGTGCACTGCTGCCCCTGCTGCGAGACCAGCATACCGTCCTTGCGCCGCCGCTTGAGGAGTTCGACTTGTCGAAGCCAGACACTCTGGCCAGCAAGCTCGATGCGTTCAAGCCCGATCTCATCATCAACCCCGCAGCCTATACCGCCGTCGACAAGGCCGAAGATGAGGCTGCACTCGCCTTCGTGATCAACGGTGACGCGCCGGCTGCTCTCGCCCGTTGGGCCGCAGCACACGGCGTGCCGATGGTCCATTTCTCGACGGATTATGTGTTCGACGGCAGCGACGGTCGCCTGTGGCGCGAGGAGGACCCGCCCGGCCCACTTTCGGTGTACGGCCGCAGCAAGCTTGCAGGTGAGAGCGCGGTTCGAAGCGCCGGCGGGGCGCATCTGGTGGTGCGGACCGCCTGGGTCTATGCTGCGCAGGGCGCCAATTTCATGCGCACCATGATCCGTCTCGCCAAAGAGCGCGAGTCGCTGCGGGTGGTGGCAGATCAATTCGGAACGCCGACCACGGCGCATACGATTGCGTCTACCCTTGTTCAGATCTTGCGGAAAGGCGAGGCAGATCTGGGCACGGTCTTCGCCCAGGCAAAGGGGCTCATCCACCTCACCAATTCCGGCTCGACCAGCTGGCACGGCTTTGCCAGTGCGATCGTGGAAGGCCTGCGCTCGCGCAGCGTGCCGCTGAAGGCTGCCGAGGTCGCGCCAATCGCCACCGAGGATTACCCGACCAAGGCAACGCGGCCGGCCAATTCCCGCCTGGACCTGAGTCGCCTGAAGGAAGCCTATGGCCTGGAGCCGCCCGCCTGGGAAAGCGCGCTGGCCGATGAGCTCGACGCCTTTTTGAAGCTCGAGCCCGGGCAGCCGTTCGGAGCCGCAGCAGGCTGAGGTCGCTTCCTGGCGAGCATTTAGTCGGCCTGTCTTGGCATAGTTTGGATCGCGATGGTGCGCTCCAAGGCCAGCCGATGTGGCAGCCATTCGATTGTGTGATCCCGGTTACAGCGCCTGCTCTGAGTCTGTGTCAAACTCCAAGGCCGCCCTACGAGCGGGCGATCGGCTGACGAATTCGTGAAGTTAACCAATGAACTTCGCGAAAAGACGTAGACACTCATTAGACAAGATGACTATTGCGGGCCGGGCATCGTTTCCCGCAAGATAGTTTGTAATCGCTGATCTTCGCCGTGGCAATTTTTCGAACGAAATGCTTTTCCGAAACGTCTGGGGACCTCGCGGCAATCAGGTCAAATTTATCGAAATGACAGCACGTGCGTTTGGCGCGTGTCACAACCATGTTGCGACCATTAAGCTATTGAAGAGTTGGCGTGAGCCTTGCTGAGTCGAGCCACGCCGGCTTGAAGTTATTAGGGGCGTCCTGATGAGTGGCAGAACTGTGCCAGAACGGATCAATGAATTCCTCGTCCGCTGTGGCGGCCGGGCTTACTGCGATCATTGCATTCAGGAGCGGCTGGGGCTCCGCTGGCGCCAGCAGGTGCAGCTGGTCACCGCCACCCTTGGTGTTACTTCAGAGTACCGCCGCAGCAGCGCGATCTGCTCGACGTGCGCGGAAAGCAAACAGGTCATCACCTATGTCGCGGCATCGCAGATCGCAAAGCCGATGCTGAAGCTGCCGACGACTTGTGAGATCTCCAACGAAGGCAAAGGACGCCGATCCCGCTCTATGGTGAGGCAGATCGTAGCGGCGAAGCCGCAGCTGCGCCTCGGCGACGGCGAGCAGCAGAGCAACGGCGAATAACAAACGACGCGATCGAGCAGGTGCTAAACGATCTCGCGACCCACCCTTCGAGGGCTCCGCCGATGCATAGTGCCGTGGACGCTGTTAGGTCCCAGGCCGCATCACGCGGCGATATCCAGCCCGATCGCTTGAGGGGTCGCTTGGGCGAGCGGAAGTTGCCGCCAGTCAAACCTCGCCCTCGACCCTCCGCGGCGCGGGAGCCTGGAACACGGCTCCGGCCGGAAGAGGCGCTACAGCGTCTGACACATCGGCGTGTTTGGACTGGCCAACCCGCGCGGCGACCCACCGCGAGCGCAAGCGGTTAGATGGCGCGTCCACTAGCTTCCAAATGAGCCAGCTCAAAACGGCGATTGCCGTCACGGCGGCCGCGACGTGGATCAGGCGTGTCGCCATCGATCCGCTCGCCACGTCAATCAGGTGCAGCACCGGCCAATGGACCAGATAGACGATGTAGGACAGGTCGCCCAACATGCGGTCCAGCGCTGGGGTCCGCTGCTGGGTCGTGTAGATCGTCCACGGCAGAATTGCCACCGTGACTGCAATGTTGAGATATTCATTGAACCTGAACAATGGGCCAGGATGCGCGCCACCCAAGAGGATGTCGCGATAGGGACATATCGCCAGCGCCAGCAACGACGCACTGACCAGCGCGACGCTGCGGAGGGCCAGGGATCGTGACGGATGCCATTGCGCCGCGAAGGCGGCAGCGCCGGCAGAAAAGAAGATTAAATAGCGCAGCACCAGGCCGGACGGCGTGGCGAGGCACGCGGCGACGGAGAGACAAAGGCTGGCGACGATGGTCACGCGCCAGCCGTAGACCGCGCAGATCGCGATCAAAGGGGCAACGAGATAAAATTGCATCTCGATGTCAAGCGACCACGCAGGTACATTCGGCTGGATCGGCAGGCTCGCGTAGCCGAGAATGAAGATGCTCGAAAACGCTTCGGCCAAGGAGACCACGGGCCCAATGACCGGTGCGTCATTGGGCACTGCGATCAGCCACCCCGCGACTGAGCAGATCGCAAACACCGGCCCGAGCCGCCAGAACCGCGAGATCAGGAACGTTACGTAGGGTTGCCGACAGGCCGCGTACTTGGCGTGCCACATCGAGCACACCCAATAACCGCTGAGAGAGAAGAAGCTATAGACGGCGGCGTGCCCGAGATTGAAGCGCGAGACATGGGTGACGACGATGATCAGCGCGAGCAGCAATCGATATTGTCCGGGACCTGCCCAATTGATCAATTCAGATCCTTTCGTCGCCTATCCGAGACGCGTTGCGGAAGCGATCGTCAATTGATAGCGTCCTGGCGCGGCGCAAGCGATCGGTACCAAGACTCACGGTTAAAATCGCATGCAGCATAGAGGAGCCTTGCTCCGGCTGAAAGAGCGCGCAGCGGCACACGGAGATAAGGTGCGAACAACCGCCGTGACGTCTCGGATCTCATCCAGCGGTGCGGGCTAATTGTGTTCCCCGGGGCGCGTCAGGCGAGGTTCAGGTGCAGGCTGATACCTGCGCATTGCCAACCGCCGACCAATAGGTAGGCATCCTCGGCGACGGGATCCGCACGAGGGTCTTCGACCACGGCTTGATCTCGCCCGCCACGGGTCCCATCGCATGGTCAGCCAAGCGCCCTCAGGCCCGAGCGCGGTTGGTGACACCCGGCTGTCGTCCCCAATGGATCCGCTCGATGCAGTAGGCGAAGACAAGTGGACCGATACAGAACAAAAAGAAGTCAAGAATTTTATGGCTGCCGTCGCGCGCCCACTGCAGCAGCAGGCTGACCATCCAAAAATAGGAAAAGTAAAAATAAACCGAAATCGACGGCCGACAAAAGCGTTTGAAGATGGCGCCGAAAAATGCTCCGCATAATCCCATGGTAATGACCACGCCAGCATAGCCGAAGCTAATCCAGCCATCGCCGACGAGAGAGGTGGTCCTGGAGGTGAAGCGTCCGTAGGCGTCGAGGTTCACCCACTGCACCGGTGAGCCGACGGGTTTGTCGGGCCACAACACGCGAGGGATCGGTTGCGTAAAAATACCAAGATACTGGGTGAAGTAGGAGTAGGTCTGGCTGACGTCTGGAACCTTGGCGATAACATAGCTTAGGAAGTCGAAATTGGCGAAGTCTGGATGGGCGCCAAAAGAGGACTTCGCTATGTCGAAGCTGAATTCAAACTCCCCGGTGGTCAGGAATTTGACCAGGCTGTCGCGATTTTGGCCGATCGCCACGAATAACCCCAAGACGATGGCCATACCTACGTAGTGGCTCCAGGAGAATGTGTGCCGCTTGTGGATATACAGCGTCATCATGCTTGCGACCAAAGTCGAGATCACAATCTCCCATCTCTCGCCAAGCTGCAGAGCAACAAATGCGCAGAAGAAGATGGCGAGAAAGGACCACCAGCGAGCGCGGGTCACGTGAACGAGCAGGGCTGCGAACGGGAACGCGAACTCGCGAGCATTAACGACATACGCCGTGCTGTCGCTAAAAAGCTTTTGGCCTGTCGCCGGATCGACCGTCATATTGATCTTTCCCAGTTCCAGAAACACTTCCACGCCGTACGTTTGACGCATGGTCAGAGCAAGGAGGAACGAATAGGCGATCAGAGGCAATAGCAAAAGGAATGCGAGCTGAAACGAGCGCATCTGTGTGCGCGTGAGCTCGATGGAGTTGAACGTCGGCTCTATCGGCCTAAAACCAAGCACCGCCAAGTAAGCAAGAATGAAGCTCAGCAATCCGAGGTCAGCAACGAACAGCGTCTTGAGAAAGATGCCATCGTCGGGCATGAACATCATGAATTCAAATTCGGAGCGAATATCGAACAGATACACGACGACCGGGCGTTGCACGAATACGAAGAAATGAAACGCGAGGTAGATAAAGAGTCCGGAATAGATGTTTAGATAGCCGCGCGCGCGCAGACCGACGAGGAGGCCTATAAAGAAGAGGACGTGAATGATGAGCGCGATTTCGATCATCCGAACCGTGGTGGACTTGGTCGCCTAGGGCGACGTAAAGGACCTTTGTTGATCATGGTAATCGGATATCACCTCCGAAATAATTAAAATTCCCGATTTGCCCTAGTTTTGTGATCGGAAATTCCAGCTCTTTCTGACCGATCACCCGGCCATCCTCCAGAATTTGGATTGCAACCGGTCCCTCTGCGAGTTCAAACCGATGGTGCTGGACACCGGGGGGAAGCACTGCGGATTGACGCCTTCCACCGACGGCTACCTCCACCGTCAACGTTCGGGGCAAGAATGCCGTCACATAGATTCCGTCGACGAGGTTCTCCCATCCCTTAGGGCGTCCCTGTTTGCCCGTTTCAATGGAAGCGATGCCATGGGCGAACTTGGAATGAAGCCGATAGAAGTAGTAAATAGCAGGATGTTCGATCACCGGGCGGACGGACGATTTGAACCATGCGATAAAGTAACGGCTAGCCGAAAGGAAAGCTTCATGGCTGAGCAGCGGACCCCAATGGTAGTTCCACAGGTCTTGCTGCCGGATGTCGCCGAACGGGGCAACATAAGTCGCTTCACCCCAATCGTTCCAGGTCACGATTTCGACCAAGTTCGCTCCGCTCTCAATGGCAGCGGTCCATTGGGCTGCCATGCCTTCGAAACCTCCGCTTTCGAACACACGGTAGTTGTGACTCAGGCCACGATAATAGGGTGAGATGCCGATCATTGAGACCTTTCCGGCAATTCGGCTGCGTTCGGCGACGAGACGGCCGTCGCTTGGTGGAGGCGCATGGCCGAGATCAGGCCCAAAGTTGAAGTAGCCATCCATCTCGGGGTGTTCTCGGTACAGTCGATCAAGAAATTCCGCTGTAGGATGGCTGTAGTTTCTCGCCCACGGCGATCCGGAGAGATATTGATAATTCGGCACAAGAAAGGGCCTTAACCCCAACGATGATAGCCTTTGTGAGAGTGAGGAGCCCCATTCCGGTACCCCCGAAAATGTACTAACGACGGGACGGTTGTCGACCCGCAGGTATGCAGGGCTGCGCGATAGTTCGGTAAGCATCGAAACAGTGTCTTCAACCGAAACATCGTCAAAGGATACGAAGAGCTTGAAGGCTAGAGGGCTTGCTTCGGCGGCTGCAAAAATCCGCTGGCTGATGGTGCGATAGATTGGCTCGCGCCGCCAACTCGGCATGTTAAGCACAAATCCGTCGATGCCGTAGGATTGGGCGGTCTGGATCTCCCGCTTCAAGTCGTCAACCGTTGCCCCCGATCCGCTCGCTGGACAGCAGACCATGTAATGCGCGAAGACCATACGAGGCACCGGCGACCGTTCGGCATGGACGACCGTGCCGAACATCACACAACCCAAGAGGACGGAAGCGATCACGCGAGCTTTTCTCAGCACTGCTGTCTCTCCGGCGTCAATTGACAGACTTGCAGTACAAGTGCCGGCCGCTGCCTGTTTGATGGCTTGAGCCGAATCCTCTAGTCTAGTGTTCCCCCATGGGTAAGACGAGCGCAACGGCGAATTGGGCATGATTGGCGAAAAGCGGAATGTCGTCATTGCAGCGGCGTTTCCCCCGCCGTTACACGGACTGGCGAAGATATCCGAGTCGATTGCATCGGACCTTGCCGAGTTCGCATACGTCCATCGTTGCGATTTGTCGTCTCGCTCTCTGCGACGTTCATGGAGCTACCATTGGCGGAGGATCTCGTCAGTCCTCGCGGCAGCAGTCGGAGTCCTGCGCAACGGGCTGCGTCCGAACCCTTGCCTTTACATTCCTGCGGACGGCGGCCTGGGTTTAATTTACACGATCCTCCTAACAGGACTGGCGCGCCTGTCGCAACAGGCGATTGTCATTCATCACCACAGCTTCTCCGCAATCGACCAGCGGCGCTGGCTGATGTCCGCTCTGGTTTCAATTGCCGGGAATGGCGCGGTCCACGTCTTTCTCTGCCAGACGATGCAACTTCGATTTCGGAAAAGCTATCGAGGGGAGTGGAGGGGGCTTGTCTCGTCAAATGCTGTACATCTCTCCGCCGCCCCGGACACGCGCTTGCCGGGAAATGATGAGATCAGGATTGGGCTGCTGAGCAACCTTACCACGGAAAAGGGACTTTATCTTTTCTTGGATCTGCTGCGAGCGTGCGTGCAATGCGACCTTCCGATCACGGGGATGCTGGCGGGCCCGATCCAGTTCGAAGAGGACCGCGCCGCAGTGGAGGCCGCCCAGCGCCAGCTTGGAGCGCGACTGATCCATGTCGGTGCGCTTTATGGTCCCGACAAGGACGAGTTTTTTGCGGGGCTCGATGTATTTGTGTTTCCAACAGGGTACCGCAACGAAGCCCAACCGAATGTGGTGTTCGAAGCCATGTCGGCGGGCACGGCAGTGATCACATTTGCCAGAGGCTGTCTGAGCGAGGATGTGAACGGAAACTGTGGTTCCATCATCGATCCGTCCAATGATTTTGTGTCGGCCGCTTGCGCGCAGATCAAGAGTTGGAGCGATGATCGGAAGTCGCTCGCGGCCGCGAAGGCCGCTGCGAAGGAGCGGTTCACCGCGCTTCGGGCAACGGCCGCTGCAGATTACGGCAATCTGCTCTGTGCGATTGCCGACTTGGAGTTGCCTTGCTCGTAAGCCTAGTGTCCGGTGGCTTTCGGGCTGTCGGAGCGCGCAGCGTAGGTCCGATGATAGGCTGCGGCGATCCGCTCCGCCGTTTCGGTCATGGTTGGAAACGCGTCGCGGCTTGCAATGGCTCCTTCGCGCAAGCTCTGCCGCAGTGATCGGGATGCGTGGATTTTGCCTATGGTATTGGCAAGCGCTTCAGGTGTACGGGGCGGAACGACAAATCCGTTCACGCCTGCTCTGATGACGTCGCGGGCGCCGACATGCTCAGTGACGATCGCCGGCAGGCCGCAGGCGAGCGCTTCAGTTACCACAAAGCCGAATCCGTCCTGAACCGACGGTAGGACAAGAAGCGAGCTGTTTTGGTAGAGCCGCACGAGATCTCCGCGGCCAAGTGGTCCGAGATAGCGGAATATTCCCTCGTAGGGCTGGAGCGCTCGTTTCATCTCGCGTCTCATGGTGCCCACGAAGATCAGTTCCGAGCGCGGTAAGTTTAGGCGTTTCCAGGCCTCCAGCAGATAGACGTGGCCCTTGATCGGATTGAGTTCCGCAACGCAAAGCACCCGAAAGGGCAAGTCGGCTGCAGGGTTGCGTGCGGGCACGAACGTCTCAAGGTCCGTCGGCAGTTGAATGATATCGATGGCGTCGGTCGAAAAGCCAGCGTCAACGAAGCTGTCGCGAACAAGAGTCGAGAGGCAGTAGATTCTATCGCAGAGTTCGATTTCGGCGAGGCTATTGCTGACATCGGCGACGTAAGGGCCAGGCGCGATCGACAAGCGCTCGAGTTCGATGCGCATTTCGCGTTCAAAGAACGCAGGATGGCAAACGATGGGATGTCCAAGGATGGCGGCGCCCTCGCGCTTGGCTCTTTGCAAGAGGCCGACGGCCTTGCCTTGAATCACGGCATGCAGCACGTCACAGCGCCGCCACGCGGCATGGGCGGCCGCAAGCCAAAGCGAGTCGTAGAGAGGATAGATCGTATCCGCGAAGGCGTGATTCAGGTATCGGGCATGAAATTGAAGAAGGTATTCCTTCAAGAACAGGTTCCGGGCCTGGGATCGCTCGATTTGTAGTCGCGCGGCGTTGCTCGATAGCCGCGCGGCGTAATAGACGCGGCCCAAATCCGCGACCTTGTTCAATTCGGGAATGAGCTGAAGCTGTTTGAAATCGCCACAGACCGCAACATTGACCGTTGGCGCGGCGATGTCAGCCATTCTTGCGCCCGCGGCTGGCGATGTCGACAAGTTTGGCTTCGAATTCGCTCAGAATGGTTTGCTTGTCCCAGCGCGCGCATGCCAGCGCCCGTCCGTGCTCGCCCATACGCATCCGCATGCCGGCGTCTCTCGCAAGCTTCAATATCGCACCCGATAGCGCCTGGCGGTCAGATGGCGGCACCGCAATGCCCGCGCCGTCAATTTCAGTCGCGAGCTGCGTGCCAGGATATGCCATCGCGATTGCTGGTCTTCCAGAGGCTAGAATAGGAGCCAGCTTGGAGGGCAGCATGAGGTCGGAGACCTCGGCGCGTTGTGGAATCAAATGGATGTCCGCGGTCGCAAGTAGCTCCCTCATTCGCTCGTCCGGCTGCAGATCAAGAAATCTGACATTCGAGAGCGGAGCTGCTAGCTCGACCAGATGTTTCAGCAACGCTCCGCCACCGCAAAATACGAACACGACCTCGGGTGCCTTGTTTTGGAGCTCAGCTGCGGCCTCTGCAAGGCTTTCGATGCCCTGCTTGGCTGCGATGCTTCCTGCATAGAGAGCAACAATGTGGCGATCGGACAAGCCGAGTTGTTTCCGAAAACCGGTCATTCGATTCGCCGGACTGATCGCATCCGTGTCGACCCAATTCCTGAATTTTACGGTGCTTCCCGGCGGAGCGCCCTTGGTATGCAACCGATCCATCATCCGAGGTGAGATTGTCGATATTCGATCGAATCTGCGCAAAATGACAGCTTCGACGGATGTGGCCGCGCGGCGAAGATTGTTGCCCGCGAGCATCCCAAGTTCAAAGGCGGCGTCTAGCTCGAAGTCCTGAATGTGGAGCCAACTCGGAGTTCCAAACAATCTCGAAACGGCCAGAGCCATGGGCGCGATCAGGAATGATGGTGTCACAGCCAGTAGGACGTCCGGCCGCAGTTGGCGCACCGAGGCCAGCAGCTTGGGGACGCTGGAAATTGCGAACGAGGCGTGGCTCATGATCCGGCCGCGCTTGCCGGAGGGCACAACCCGGGGCAAATAGAGTGGGCAACGGCGGACCTTGACCAGATTCCTGGTTTCATGCTGATAGGACCGGTTGTCGTAACCTTCGGCAACGACCCAATTGGGATAATAGGGGTGAGCCGTTACAACCTCGACCGTGTGGCCGCGCGAGGCCAACCACTCGCACAGCTCGCTCGAATATTTCCCGATTCCTGTCAGCTCGGGAGCATAATTGAGGCCGTACGCCAAAATCTTCATGAAAAAAGTCTAATTTGGCAGCGCCACCTGCAGAGACACCCCTCAGCATTAGGCTGTGCGGTCCGGACCGGAATATTGGATGATGGCCCCCAGTACCCGAGCGACCAAAGGGTCGGCGTGAGGCTCATCTTTAGATGGTATGTCCCGTTAACGAAATACCCATCTTAGAGCATTCCGAGGGATTTCGATGTGTGGTTACCAGCAAAAGAGCGCTCTCCCGACGTCAGATGCCGAGGGCGTCCGCGTTCAAGATCTCTCAAAGTATGCAAATCCCAAGGGGCTCCGCGGCCGGTCGGCCCTATGGGTGCAATTGTGGTGGGTCGTCGAGGCGCTTCTGGTCCGGCCGACGCCGCAGGTCTTCTTTGCTTGGCGAAGAGTTATTCTGCGGCTTTTTGGCGCCAAGATCGGTCCAGGTGTACTGATCCGACCATCGGTGCGCATAGTCTATCCTTGGAAAGTGTCGATCGGAGCGAATTCTTGGATCGGAGACGACGTGCATCTCTATAGTCTCGGCGAAGTCGAGATCGGCCATGACGTCGTCGTCTCTCAAGGGACTTACGTGTGCACCGGATCGCACGATCACCGGACTCCTGACTTTCCAATCTTCGTCCGTCCCATTGTCATTGAGCCCGAGGCTTGGGTCGCGGCACAATGCTTCATCGCTCCAGGGGTCAGGATCGGGCGTGGCGCCGTGGTCCAGGCCCGCGCCGTCGTGATGCGGGACGTTTCCGCCGGAACAATCGTCGGTGGTCACCCGGCCGCTGTGATTGGCTCGCGGCTTCCGAAGCAGCCCATGTAGACCGCAGGCCACATCGATCGCTCATTTCGACTGCCGCGCTATTCGACTGAGTATCTTGTTACCAGAGAGTGCACCGCCGATTTCGGGCAGAAGGAGACAGATCCCAATTGTCACAAGGCGCCCGGTCCATGGCAGCAGGATTGCGGCGCCTACGATGCCAACGAAAAGTCCTAGTGCGTAGCCAAACGCGATCAACCCGACTTGGTTGAGAGCGCTCGCCGTAAGCAGGATCCCGTCGAAATAGCACCCCAGTAGCGCGACGAGCGCAAGTGCCATCATGAGCTCCCAATCCAGCGGGATATGTCCTCCGGTCCACCGCGGGACAATTGTGGGTGCCAGAACCAATTCGGTAACCAGCAACGCTGCAGCGAGTAGAGTCGCATTGCGGAGCGTTCCCCGAACCAGCCGACGAACATTTTTGGTTTCGCCGATTGCCCACAATCGACCGATTTCTACCTGGGTGGCTTGCGAGGTCATGGTGGCGAGATTCCGCGCCGTCTTCGTATAGGTGGCCAGAACGCTAAAGGTCGCCAGCGCCACTGGGCCGAGGCTGTGTGACACCAACAACCGCGGCAGATAGACGCCCAGAACGTTGACGCAGACGAAGATCAGGAAGAAGCCCGCCGCGGAACGCCAGGTGCGGGTCAGAATCTCAAGCTCAAAATTCGCCCGCGAAAATGAAAGCCATGACACGCGGCGAAAGGCCCAGACCAAGTGAAACGTGACATTAAGAGCAGCTCCAGCGAGCATGGTTCCGGCGATACCGAGAGGACCAGCTCCAACACGAAGTGCGATGGCGATGCAGACGAGCTCGATGGTCTTGGAAATTGCAGCAATTGCATTCGGCACGGCGGCGCCGTGCGCTGCCGAAAGCGCGCCGGCGAGGGGCTCGCTCAGAAACGTGATGAGGGTGGCTCCTGCGAGCATAATGACTAAAAGCGCGGGCGCAGGCATATCATCTAGCCCCATCCCGACGAGAGCTCGCAGATCGGCAACGGCAACGATCAGTCCCAGGCTGATAAGGCCGACGGTGATACTCGCCACAATGATGACGAGCGATGTAACGACGACGCACGATGCCTTGCTGAATTCGTTGCGCGTTGATTGCAGCACGACTTCGGCGGCGGCTGCTGGCCCAACTCCGAGATTTGCCATTGCCGCAAAGCCGGCCAGGGCCGCGAACGCAAGCCATTCGCCATACGATTGGGCGCCCCAGCTGGACAGAAACAAGGGGACAAGAATGATTTGCTCGGCTACCCGAATGGTTCGCGCGAACAAATAGGCAGCGAATGCGCTACGAATCCGTTGCCGAACAGCGGCGAAGTCAAGGGCGACGGTTGTCACTGCAGTTGGTCCCCGCAACTTGTTACGGCGTTAATACAAATTCGCAAACTCGAAGAAACCACCGCGCGAGTCTGACAGGGTGGCCATCTTGTCGCTCGTAGCATGTCTCTAACAGATCGCATTGGTGAACGGGAAATCTTACGTCGATGGTTAATTTGGTCCCGCCTCGTCTGCTTTCGCTTACCAAGAACTTGATGGTCCCCGAAGGCCGGAGCCCGCGACGCGTTGGATCCGGTCTGTACAAGGATGTTGTGCTCGATCTCAACCTGCATTCGCCGACCCAGATGATGCTCGGACTTTGAGAGAGGGAGACCTACGCTTTCGTGCAAGCTGCGGGCGCCAATGTCCAATGGTTGCTCGATATTGGAGCAGGTAGCGGAGAAATGACGCGCTACTTCCTGCGCCAGGGCAATTTAATCAAGGCGATCGCAGCCGAGCCGGATCCGGCGGAGGTGGATGCGCTGCGACACCACCTGCAGCTCAACGGATTTTCGAAGGATGCCTGCGAAAATCGTTAACTGCCCTGTCGGGAGGGGCGAAGGGATGGTTCCTCTGGCGGACCTGCTTCGCCCCCTGCAAGGGCGGGGCTTTATCAAAATCGATGTGGATGGTGCCGAGATCGAGGTCCTCGAGAGCGCAGCAGATCTTCTCGACCAGGCAGATGTTGCCCTCTTAATCGAGACCCACTCGTATAAGTTGGAAGCCGAATGCATGGCCGGGCTGCCCGAGCGCAACTACAGGACATCAATCATCAAAAATGCTTGGTGGTGACGAATTGTGCCGGACGGGCGGGTGATTGCGCATAATCGATGGCTGTCGGCTGTCAGATAAACGAACCGCGATGGGCAGGTTTGCGAGCAGGCTGTAGCACCGCAGGTCTGGCCATGCGCTGATTCCGAATCCGTAGGGCCAAGCCTGGATCATAGCGAGCACGGCGGATGTTGCGGCTTCGTGCGAGCTCGGAAATCAGGGCGCAGTCGCGCTGATTGATTGTCCGAGTGGCAAATCTGGAGAGCCCAGCCCGGATGTGGAGGGTTGACCTGGGCAGCCGACATTGCCAAGAAGAAGCGGATTTTCGCTGTTCTTCACGTAAGGTAATGGGGCTCAGTCTGTTCGCCCGACGTGTTTGTTTAGGAGCAAGGCTTGGGATGAGAAATCGGATTGCCTTGATCACCGGCGTTACCGGCCAGGACGGTGCCTATCTCGCCGAATATCTGCTGTCGCTCGGCTATGTCGTGCACGGCATCAAGCGGCGCTCGTCCTCCTTCAACACCGCGCGCGTCGACCATCTCTACCGGGATCCTCACGTCGGCAATGTGCCGTTCCTGATGCATTACGGCGACATGACGGATTCGACCAATCTGATCCGTCTGGTGCAGCAGATCCGGCCGACCGAGATCTATAATCTCGCCGCCCAGAGCCACGTCGCCGTCAGCTTCGAGAGCCCGGAATACACCGCCAATGCCGATGGGGTCGGCGTGCTGCGGTTGCTCGAGGCGATCCGGATCCTCGGCATGGAGAAGGAGACGCGGTTCTACCAGGCCTCGACCTCCGAGCTTTATGGTTTGGTGCAGGAGGTCCCACAGAAGGAGACCACGCCCTTCTATCCGCGCTCGCCTTACGGCGTCGCAAAGCTGTATGGCTACTGGATCACGGTGAACTACCGCGAGGCCTACGGCATGTTCGCGGCCAACGGCATCCTGTTCAACCATGAGAGCCCGATCCGGGGCGAGACGTTCGTCACCCGCAAGATCACCCGCGGCGTCGCCCGCATCGAGGTCGGTCTGGAGCAGACGCTGTATCTCGGCAATCTCTCAGCCAAGCGCGACTGGGGTCATGCCAGGGACTACGTCGAGGGCATGCACTTGATCCTCCAGGCCGACAAGCCCGACGACTTCGTGCTCGCCACCGGTGAGACGCGCTCAGTGCGGGAGATGGTCGAATTGTCGTTCGCGCAGGTCGGCCGGCGCGTCGAATGGCGGGGCGCAGGCGTCGACGAGACTGGTATCGATACCAAGAGCGGCAAGACGGTGGTGAAGATCGATCCGACCTATTTCCGTCCCACCGAGGTCGACCTCCTGGTCGGCGACGCCAGCAAGGCGCGCGAGGTGCTCGGCTGGAAGCCGAAGCGGAACTTTAGCCAGCTCGTCGCGGAGATGATGGCGAGCGATCTGGCCGAAGCAAAACGGGACGCCGACAGTGCCACACGCACCGTTTGAACTGAAGGGCGGAAGCGTCTACGTCGCCGGCCATCGCGGCATGGTCGGCAGCGCGCTGGTGCGCCGGCTGGCGCGCGAGGACGTGAATCTGGTGACGGCGGACCGGCGCGAGCTCGATCTCTGCAACCAGGCTGCCGTGTTCGACTGGTTTGCGAAAACGCGGCCGCAAGTCGTGTTCCTCGCAGCCGCCAAGGTCGGCGGCATCGTCGCCAACAATACGCTGCGCGCCGAGTTCATTTACGATAACATCGCGATCGCAGCCAATGTAATCCACGCTGCGCATCAAAACGGCGCCGCGAAGCTGATGTTTCTGGGCTCGTCCTGCATCTATCCGAAGCTGGCGCCGCAGCCGCTCCAAGAAGATTCGGTGCTGACCGGCCCGCTGGAGCCGACCAACGAGCCCTATGCGATTGCCAAGATCGCCGGCATCAAGATGGTGGAAGCCTACCGCAGCCAATATGGCTGTGACTTCATTAGCGTGATGCCGACCAATCTCTACGGCCCCGGCGACAATTATCACCCTGAGATGAGCCACGTCGTCGCCGCGCTGATCCGCCGCTTCCATGAGGCCAAGATAGCAGGCGCTAAGAGCGTCGTGGTCTGGGGCACCGGCACGCCACGGCGCGAGTTCCTCTATGTTGACGATATGGCGGATGCCTGCGTGCACTTGATGAAGACTTATACCGGTGCTGAGCTGATCAATATCGGCACCGGCGAGGATATCACCATTGCCGAATTCGCGCGTGTGGTGGCCGAGGTCATCGGCTATTGCGGAGAGATCACCTTCGACACCTCTCGTCCGGACGGGACGCCACGCAAGGTGCTCGATGTCAGCCGTCTCGCAAGGCTCGGCTGGCGCGCGACGACTTCACTTCGAGACGGATTGAGGCGCACATATGAGGACTACACAAGAGGTCTATGACCTTTGATAGTGCGGCGACGCACGGCTGGATCTGTTGGCGGTACTTGAACGCGTGCGAACTCTGCCTCGTTCCTTGCCTTGTCAATTCGGTTACAATGTCGTTATCGGGGTGATCTCGACGAAAGGCAGCAACTAGGCCAAAGGTTTCGAGTTAAGGCGCTAACGGCTCTAAGACGCTTACTCTCACTTCCGTGTCACGGCTTGGTGCTATAACTCTCATTTCTACCTACATCGGAGCGGCCGCACGAAATCCCCAGAATGATCAGGTGCCCGGGCCTTGGTCGTGCAGAAATGGTTGCGCCGTCCGTCCACCTTAGCTGTCTGGTGCATAGCTCCTGGAATACGTAAGCCTTTGAGCGCGCGCACATGACCAGGGAGCGGAACTTAACAATCCTTGAGCGCAAGCCGTCGCGCCCTGGACCGCGGTGTGATCCTTCAGCGCGGCCGGCGCATTCCATTTAGGAGACGCTGATTCCTGATCTCGCGAAGGAGCAGTATGCGCTTGCGGCGTTGAGCAGCCCCTCGAACTGGACCAGGACCTCGCGCGCCTGAACGTAGACTTCGGTAGTGATGGCGTGTTGGTCGAAGCCATAGGTCGCAAGCCGCGCGTCGCTCTCGGTCGCAGCGACGGGATCAAGTCGCCAGCTCAATGCGTTCTGCCGAGTGTAGGACTCGGCCGCCGTTTCGAACTCGGAATCGATCCCGACCAGATCGACGCGACGCAGCGCCGCTTCAATCGCGTTTTGGCGATAGGCAGCCATTCGATGGCGGAGCGCGGCGCTAGGTCGGCGAAGATCGCCTGCCGCAGCGGCGTGGTGGGCGGCGGCTGATCGGCGATCAGATCCGGCGCATCGAGGTCGTCCTCGCCGGCAATGCCGACAAGCGTGAACAGCGCATAGCGGCGGGCATAGCTCAGCGCGGCGCCCATCCGGTGCGGAGCCACCGTTTCGGTGACCGGACACACCGGCGGATGAGCGGGAAGATGCCGCGGACGCCCCGCGTTCGTGATCTGTCGCCGGGTAACTTCTCATTCGTTCTCCGCGGGCGTCGGGGCAATATCGTTCTTTGGTCCGTTTGCACCCCGCAAGCGGACGTGAGGACGCCGGCGTAGAGAGGCAGCTATGGGCCACTTGCAGATATCGCGCGAGCGGTGTGCGCTTCGAGGCAACGTATTTCGCTTTCGGAGCGACGTGCAGCAAGATCAAACGCCCACCCTCAAAGAGGATGGGCGCGTGGTGACTTACGACAGGATGACGTCCTACTTCTTCTCGGCGCTGGCTTCCTTAGCTGGAGGCGGCTTCATGCCGACGGTCAACTGGCGGATTTTTAAAGCGCCGCCTTCACGTATGTCGATGCCGCCCCAGAACACTGTGACCTTGGTGGCGTCGCCGCTCTTAGGGTCCTTACCGAAGATGTCGGTCTCGCCGTTGGCAACGACCAGATCGTTGTTGATGACCGACATGTTGCCGACTCTGATCTCTATATGATCGGTGCCGTTCTTGAAGTTGTTTTCGTATACGGTCTTGAGATCGGAAAACACACCGCCCGGGTTGATCTGGACCCCGTCCTTTGTATAGAGCGCAGCGACACAGCCCGCGTCTTTCTTGGCGACGCAGTCGGTGTAGGCGACGGCTAATTTTTCGGCCTCCTGCTTGACCTCATCGGCCAGTGCCGGTGCAGAGATGAAAGCGGAAGAACACAATGCCAAGAGCAATGAACGTCGCTTCATAACAACTTCCCCTCTGGTTGTGATGCACAATTGCATCGCGACGTCCTCCTGGCGTAGGACGTCGCGTTGCATTTGTTCCGAGGGGCATTCTTTCGTTAGGCTGTAATACTACCGGCTTGCGAGTATATGCCACTTTGCACGGCTTGGCGCGCGCCAACTTTGATCATCGACGACGGAGGCGGCATTCCTTCGAGAATGCGGCGAATGCGGTCGGGAAAGACAGGCAAGTTGACGCATTTGACAGATGAAAGTGTCTTGCTCGACGCGCGCGATGGCCTACTTGTTCATCATGGTTAGGACGAACGACAAGCTCGCTACGGCCCAAGGCGCCTAAATTGCCGTTCAACGGCGAGGGCCGGCCTCAGGCAGGAAGCCCACCCGTAAATTTCCCAAGTGTCGGTAATAACGCTCGCTGGTTAACTGGTGCGGATCGAGCGCCGCATCATGAAAACACCGAAGCCAAAGCAATGGGCCGAGCAGGAGGTCCGACGGTTGGTCAGGCTGGCCCGGCAGGGAGTTGGCACATCGAGGATAGCCGCCGATCTCGGTCGCCACGCCGGATCGGTGAGGCGCATGGCGCGAACGTTGGGACTGCTGTTGAAGAAGTAGTCCCCGAGCGATCTTGAGCGCAGCGCGGCTAACCTACAGCCCAAAGCCTCGGCCAATCTACCGCGCAAGCTTGAGCACGGCGTCGGTATTGCGGCCATAGAAGAACGCTCGATCAAGCTGCGAAAAGATGCCCATTCCAAATAGCGCGATGGCAATGCCTCTAGACATGGTTGTGGACCGGCTTGAACGATGGAGCGAAAGTTCAAAACGGCCCCAGGTACTCATTAAGAGGCTGGCTGCCTGATGTGCGGTTTACCGCCAACATCGGCCGAAGAGCGGATGGGCTCTGAGGTCGCCGATAGGCCACGAGCGGACGTAGCTTGCCCGCTATTCAATCACCTCGTCGGCGCGCGCGAGAAGATGGGGCGGGATGGTAAGGCCGATTATCTTTGCAGTTCTCAGATTGATCGCCAACTCGAACCTAGTAGGCTGCTCGACGGGTAGATCGGCGGGTGCAGCGCCGTTCAGAATTTTTCCTGCATAAACGCCAAGCTGGTAGGAAACATCGGTGATGCGCGGTGAATAACTCATAAGCCCCCCATATTTTACGAAAAGAGACCACTCGTAGATCGCAGGAATCCGACCTTGCTCGGACAGCGCGGCAAGTCTCTCTCGCCGCGCGATGTAGAATGCGTCTGGGCTAACGAGAAGTGCAACATGCTGCTGGTCTCTGATCTCCTTGAAGGCAGCAGCAATTTGCTCGTCTGTGCTGGCCTTCAGAATGTGAATCGCCCGCGCGAGCGACTTAGCGGCAGCCTCAGCGTCTGAGGCGACCACATTTGCGTTAGGGTTTGTCGGATTGATCAGCACGGCGATCGAACCGCCTCCCGGCGTCAACTCGGCCAAGAGCTCAAGTCGCTTGGCCGTAAGCTGTGGAGTGTACATGCTCACACCGGTGGCGTTGCCTCCGGGCCTGTTCAAACTGGAAACGACGCCAAGGGATACAGGGTCCATGGCAATTGCAAACACGATGGGGATTGTCTTTGTTGCGGAGGTTGTCGCCAAGACTCCATTGGTGCCAGTGGCGGCGACAATTACCTGAACACGGCCTTGGACGAGGTTAGCTATCAGCTCCGGAAACCGATCATACTTTCCCTCGGCGAAGCGGTACTCGATTGCGACGTTCTGATTCTCAACAAAACCCTTGGCGCGCAGCCCGCCGCGAAAAGCGACGAGCAGTTCCTTGCTTTTCTCGGCGGAATCGAAGCCAAGGTAGCCTACTATCGGAAGCGGGCTCTTCTGGGCGTATATCGCACACGGCGACATCGCTACTGCAATCATGAAAAGCGCAATGAGCTCCCGTCGCCTCATTTGGGCCTCGAAGATAGTGAGCCGGTTAAATGTTATCAGGTGTTAGTTGTGGCAGCCGGTGCACATCGTCGCACCCGATGCAAATGCTGCATCGCAAATGCGGTGCAGGACCGATCGGCTTTGGGTCATTCGCCTCAATTTGCCAGCGTGTTCTCGAGGTCCGCTCTGGCCCCGACGGCCGACGTGCGGGACACGATGGCGATCTTCGCCTTCGGGCCAACAAGCGACATTCACAAATAACACGCGGTTCGCGAGCAGAGCGCGAATGCAGCCGGCCTACTTAATTAAGACGGCGCAGGTATCAGGCCGTGACGTTTCATGATCTCGCCCATCCGGGCAGGATCAGGAGGCGCAGGGCCGCCGATGGCTATGGCCATTTCTCGGAAGAATTCCGGCCCGAGAACGCCTGGCGTGAGAACGCAAAGCATTTTCGCAATCGCCTGCGTCTCGTTGACGAACCCGTGGACAACACCGCGCGGGATGAAGAGATCGTCTCCGGGCTTGATCTCGACGCGCTTGCCGGCGACCGTCCAGGTGATGACGCCCTCAAGACCATAGATCGTTTCTTCCCAGTCACGGTGATGGTGCGGGACTGGCATGCGGGAGTTGGGCGGGATCACCACCTCAAACATATCAAGCGCCCCGCTGGTATCATACTTGGTGCGCAGAAACCGCAATTGCATTTCGCCAACCTTGATAAGTTCAGCCATTGTCGTGCCTTCCGTGACGCCATAGAAAAGATCGCGGGACGGCTCAGCCCATCCGCACCGAAGTATCAGCAGAAAGCCTATGGTCGGACCTTGGGCATGTCTATTGGGCCATGATGTCTGGCATGGGTCAAAATGCGAAGAACTCAACGCGAGCAAATCTGGTCCACCATGCCTCACTGAGCGGACCTCAACCGGTGCGCTGCTACTTCGCCGATGGCCCAGCAGCGGTCAATTGGCCGAGTCGACTCAAGCCGTCCTGACAGGCTGGGCCAAAGAAGCAGCTGCACTGACCTTTAGTTGAACTGTTGTCGTTTTTGAACCTTCGCTCGAATTGCCGGACTCACGTCAGTAGACGATGGGGATGAACTGTCCCATCACAGCGTCGAGCGATTTTGGCTACCGTCACTCATCAGCGGCAGTTGCAACGGACTTAGTTTCCGGGTTGCCAGCCTAAGCCGCACCAAGCCAGCGGATCGGCCGGTGAATATCGCGGAGGCAAAGAGATGTTTCCAGCGAAACTTGCGGCATCGTTGCTTGGCTCAGCGTGGCTACTGACACCCGTACTGGCACGTGACGATGGCCGATACGACCACTCTCCGCTGAAGCCATGGTTCGAAAGCCTGCAGAGCGAATTTGGAAAGTGCTGTACCGATGCCGACGGATACATAGTGTCCGATGCGGATTGGGAGTCCACTCGTGGGCGTTACCGCGTCCTCATCGACGACGAATGGGTGATCGTACCTGACGGCGCGGTTATCACACAACCAAACCGTTTCGGCCGCACAATGGTCTGGAGGCACTACATAGACGGCCATCCGCGCGTCCGATGCTTCATGCCTGGCAGTATGACTTAATGCCCTTTAAAAGGTAGTCCGCTTCGGTCAAAGGCTGCCCTCTCCAGCCAGCATGGCCTTGGTCGGATCAGTTGCCCGAAGCGGACATCCCCGCGCTCCGGGCTGAGGTCAGCCACGGGCCACAACCAGACTCATGCACCGCAACAATCAGCTTCTCTATTCGATCACCTCGTCAGCGCGGGCGAGCAGCGTCGGCGGCAGTCGAAGGCCGAGTTGCTTTGCTGCTTTTTGATTGACGATCAGCTCAAATTCGGTTGGGGCTTGAACTGGCAGTTCAGCGGGATTAGCGCCACGCAAAATCTGGTCAATGTAAGTGGCCGCGCCGACATATATCTTATTCATGTCGATACCGTACGATATTAGGCCGCCTGCTTCAGGGAAGCCACGGAGCGGATATATTGCCGGAAGTGCGCACTGTCCGATCAGGTCCGTCAAATGCCTCCGTTGAACCCAAGTAAAGGCGTCAGGCAAGAAGATCAGCCCACTATCAGGCTTCTCCTTTAGGGAAATGATTAGACGCTCGATACCGGAGCTGTCGCCGCTGGGCGCTTCCACCGACACAATCCCTGTCAGGCTCGCAGTCTCATCAATCGATTTGCGAAATGCAGCGGCATTATTCCCAGGTTCAGGATTGTATATGAGACCAACGTGCTGGATGTCCGGTGCAACCTCCTTCAGAATGGAAACCCATTTGCCCCCCAGCGACGGCACAAATGGCGTAAAGCCTGTCACATTGCGGCCCGGTCTGTGAAAGCTATCGACGTAGTGTCTCCCGACCGGATCGCTAACCATCGCAAAGACGGTCGGAATCGTCGAGCCTTCCAACTGAAACGCCGCCATTGAGGTATTGGTTACAGCATACAGCACATCTGGCTTTAGGGAGATTAGCTCGCGGGCATAACGGTGCGCCAGATCGGTATCCCCGTTGTAAATCCGGTACTCAACCTTGAGGTCCTGACCAAGCATCCAACCCCGCTTTTTGAGGGTCTCTTCGAGAAGCGGCTTCGCAGGCCCTTCCAAAGTGAGCACACCGATACGACGAGTTCGGACTTGAGCTTTGGATTTAGCCATCGTGCCCAGACCGGCAATGGCCCCAACAGCTATCACGAAATCTCGTCGCTTCATTCGACCACCTCATCAGCACAGTTTGCGTGCCAAAGCTACGCGGAGAACCAGCAACCTGCATCCGCCGCAACGCGGCAACCACTCCCCAAAATAAGCTGATGAACTCGCGACCGCTTCTTAGCTCAGCGCCCCTTAGAGTGGGGAGGTGATTATAGCTCTTCCAATAGGGCTTCGGAAAGGCCACGACGCTGCCCAATGTCCGCGTAGGGTCACAGGCGGTCCCCAACCGCATTCACACGGCGGGTCGGCTAAGGGCCCAGAAGCTGACCAACGCTCCGATGCCTGTCTCACGCGAATACTTTGCGGCGGTGGCGAATGCTGGACGGGAGCGTCCATAGAGCTCCCGAAAGGCGGCGTTGAACTGGCGCACGCTGCCAAGGCCGGCCCGGTAGGCGATCTTGGGCCAATCGATCATTTGTCTCGTCAAATAGGCGCTTTGCCCGCTGTACACGCCTGGTTTTTGCTCCCTACTGGGGGCTGGCCCCGACATACCGCTCGAACAGATGCGCAAGGTGGCGCGAGCTTACCCCGAGCCGATCGGCGAGTGCAGCAACCGAACCGTCGTCCAACGCGCCACCATCGATCAAATTCGAGGCGCGCGCGACTGTCGAGCGCGTGTGGTTCTGACTGCCGTGTAGAAACGGCCGTCATAGCGCGAATTCATGCCCGTAGTTGCGACGCCACACACACCGATCGAGCGGGCAGGGATCGGCCGAAACCGAGCGGCGTCACCGGCGCAGCGGTCCACTGAGGAAACGATGATTCCTGATCTCGCGAAGGAGCAGCATGCGCTTGGTTTGTGCTGCGTTGAGCAGCCCCTCGAACAAGACCAGGACCTCGCGGGCCTGCACGTAGACTTCGGTGGTGATGGCGCGTTGGTCGAAGCCATAGGTCCTCAGCCGCGCCTCTATCTCGGACGCAGCGACGGGATCACACCGCCAGCTCAGGGCATTTTGTAGCGTGTAGGTCTCGGCCTCCGCTTCGAACTCGGGATCAATTCCGACCATGTCGATGCGCCGCAGCGCCGCCTCAACCGCCTTTTGGCGATAGGTCTCGAGCAATTTATGCCGCAACATGCGGTAGCGCTGGATATCCCAGGACAGTTCGGCGACGTCAATGGCGAGCAGCCATTCGATGGCGGACCGCGGCGCGAGGTCGGCAAAAATCGCCTGCTGGAGCGCCTGGTAGTGTTCGAGCTGTTCGCCCGGCAGCAGCAGTGGCGGGGGCGCCAAGGACTCAAACTCGACCGGCAGCGTCGTGACGGTGAGCTCGCGCGCGGTTTGGAACAGACCGTTCATCCGGCGGCCTCCGAATCCAGGTTTGCCGCAAGCGACGCCGCGCCGACGGCGACGTTGGCGGGATTGTGGACGGGGCTTGCCGCCCACAACTCCTGCGCCACCGGCAGCGGCGCGATCTGCAGGTTCGCCCACCACGCCCGTTCATTGCCGTGCTGATGCAGCTCCTGGTGATGCGCGCGGCACAGGGGGACAGTGAACTCATCGCTGACCTTGCGGCCGAGCGCCCGGGCTTGAGCGAATTTCAGATGATGGGCGTCGCACGGGGTTTGCCGGCACACCAGGCAGGGCTGCCCCCTAACAAACAACAGGTGTGTCTTGCTGCGTTTGCGGGACGGCTCCTTGGGATAGGTGAGCCCGGCCTCGGGTAGCGTTGGCTGCAGCGCGGCCTCGGCGTCAGCAGCAGGCGCTGCTGACAGGCTTGGCGTACCATTCAAGTCGGCCGTCTGCTCGGCCTGAGCACGGCCAGCGTCCTCAAGCTTGGCCTGATAAGCTGCCTCGACGTGCCGGGCATCCGGCTCCTGCAGGCTGTTCTTGAGCGGGAGGCTCGCCATGGCCCAGCTGAGCAGATCGGTGCTGGCGGGCAGCGCTTCGAGCTGGCGCAATAGCTGCTCCCGGAGTGCGGCGGACTCGCCCGGCCGCAGCACCGGGGCACGGTTGAGAGCGCCCTTGCCGGGCGAGGCCTTGGGGTTAGGTGGTGCGGCGGGACCAGCGGCCGCATCCGGGGCGTCAAGATCATCCTCGCCGGCAATCCCGACCAGCGCGAACAGGGCATAGCGTCGGGCGTAGGTGAGCGCCGCGCCCATGCGGTGCGGCGCCTCAATGTCCCTTGAGGCGCAGACCGGCCAGTCCGAGGAGATCCACTCGCCGGAGGAATGGGCGAGCAGGGTGGTGAGGTGGATGTGGCCGGTGCTGGCCTCGACCCGGGTGCTCTGGATGGCGGCGATCTCCTGCTGGCTCAAGGTCTTGCGCACGATGTCGAGGCCGCTCGCCAGCGAGGCATAACGAAAGGTGTGGTCGTCATCGCGCAGGAACGGCGAGCGGATCTGCGCGGTCAGGGTCTTTTCCGGGTTGGTCAGTTCGGCTTGGGCGCGGGCCAGCGCCGCCGCGATCGCCCCGATGTGCTCACTGGCCTGGTGCATGGACGCGCTCCATCTCAACCGGATCAAAGCTGATCGCGCCGGCTTTGGAGCGCTTGGCACGAAGACCGTGGCCGAACGCCTCCTTGGCGTCCTCGGGTAGCAGCTTCTTGAGCTCGGTCTTGGCCAGTTCGTGCTCGCCATGGGCCTCACGGGTGCGCAGATAGGTCGCTGCGCATGCGGCCCATAGATTGGAGGCGCTCATGTCGACGACCTTGACCGCGGCCAGCCGCGGCCGCGGCGCCTCGATCCCAAACAGCAGCGGCGGCTCGCCGCTCTGCACGCAGCGCCAGAACTTCTTTTCGGCCGTGAGCAGCAGGTGCTGGTAGAGCGGATCGGCATGCACGGTGAGCTCGACCCATTTGCCGCCGCCGGTGATGATCGACAGCACCGCCGAACGGGCTGCGACCACCCACATGTTGTGCTGGAGCTGCGCCATGTGCTTGTCGGCCGCGGCTTCCTCGGTGAAGGCCCAGGGCAGCATGAACTTGGCCTCGAACACCGCGCCGGTTTCTGCGACAATGCCATCGAGCGTGGCGGCCATCCAGCTGTGGACCGGATGGCGAATCCGCTTCTGAATATCCGTAATTGTTACGCCCGACGCGCGCTGGTACCAGCTGCGGTTGAGGTCTTCGGTCACGCTGCCGAGCTGCACGATCAGGTTTTGCGACAGATCTTGCGGGGCCATCTCGCCGCGCTTTTCCCGCCACAGCCGCGTGAGGTCGTCTTGGTCATGGCCCATGATGATGCGGGCGTCCGAGCCGCCGACAAAGGCGCGCCGATCAATAGGGTCGAACTTGATGATGCGATGTGGCGCCTCGGCGCCGTTGGTTGCAATCGGGATCACCGGTCTCTCCTTGGTTTGGCAAACGCGGCTTGGCGCCGCACCACCAAAAGCCCCGCACTGGCGAGGAAGGAGACCGGGGCCAACGGCGAAGGCCCGGTTGCCATTATTAACGCTCCTTTGGCGCGGGAATGCCAGTCCTTTCTGCAGCAATGTTGCTGTTTTTTAGCCCGAAAAATCTTGATGAACCAAGATGTTAGAGCGATGTTTCCGAGTGCCGCAACCAGGCTCGGACAAGGAGCTCGCAGATGGCGTCAATTCGACAAATCAAAGCCAATCGCGCCAACGCCAAGCGCAGCACCGGCCCGAACACGACGGCCGGAAAGGCAAGGTCCAGCCAGAATGCGGTGCGCCATGGGCTGGCGCGGAGCGTTATCAGCGATCCTGCCGAGATCGAGAACTTTGCAGCGGCGATTGCGTTGGGACTCGAGCATCAGGTTACACCGGCTTCGGCGATGGGGCTCGCACGTTCCAAGCTCGCGCTGCTGCGCATCCGCAGCTTGCGGCAGGACACGTTGGCCGCACTTTTGACCGGCCCAATTCCGGTAGACTTAAAACACCTTAAAGGTTTTGAGCGCTACGAGCGCGCCGCTTTGGTGCAGCAAAAGCGGGCGCTTCGACTGCTAAGCCTCGAGCGAGCTTGATGCACGGTCACTTGGCTTCGTTCTGCAGTTTCGCTTCAAAGCGCCTCGACAGCGCTGCCCCGCTCGGTTCATGTTATTGCGGGTGCCTTGCAGCGATGGGCCGACATGTACGGTCCGGAGCGAATATCCGTCATCGTTGATGGGTTGGTGAGTGGCTGTCAGAACGAGCATGGAAATTGCCGTCGACATCCTAAGTCGCTCGACCTCATCCCAGCCGTACTGGGCTCGTTCGGTCAGTATGGGTTAGCTCCGGCAGCACTAGCTCCTGTTGGGACGACCGAGATCCTTTTGCTGTTGCACAGGAACTAAGCTGGACAGCATGAAGTTTGACCAAGTTACGGAAAAGAACCCTTGATCTTCTTGATGCGGGCGTGGTCTGCCGGCCTTATCTCCCGCAGTCGATTGTAATACGTGATTAGCTCCTCCCTTGTCATGGCGTGACAATCGCGTTCGAGTTTTGCACCTTCAATTTCGCGAACCTGCTCTATCACTGCCATGCTCGTCCTCAAGGCCCACACATTGGCCTTGAGAGCGAGATCGACTATTCGCTTGACGAGTATCTTGTCCGTCTGGATGCGCAGCCGTTGGCCGTCTTCGACAATGGTTCGCGTCCGCTTCAACTCGTGGGCAAAAAGCTCGAGCATAGTCGGACATTTTTTCGGCCTGCCCCGTGGATTGCCGGACTGGCCGGGTTTGAAGCGTCGCTCTCTCGGAGGTTTTCCGTAGCCAACTTGATAGTTTCCGGATTTGCGCTTGGTCATTCCACCCCCTCCCGATCCGGATCTGCGGCGATTTCGTCGAACAGGCGTCCGGTTTGGACGTGAACCGCCTTTTGGCCGGTGTGGCGTTGCCAGCGCCTGATCGCGACGTCGACGTAAAGCGGGTCTAGCTCCGTCGCAAAAACGCGCCGGCCGACTCGTTCGGCCGCCAGCAACGTCGACCCGCTGCCCAGGAAGTTGTCCAAAACAATGTCATTGCGCTCGGTGCAGTCGAGAATTGCGTCAGCAAGCAACTGAACCGGCTTTACAGTTGGATGCAAGGCAAGCAGGTTGCCTTCTTCGCCTTTGCGCTCGAAGCTATTGCACCCCGGATATTGCCAGACGTTGGTTCTGAATCGACCATGTCGACCCAACTCTACGTTATTGCGATGGGACGCTTTGCCGTACTTGAAGACAAAGACGAGTTCGTGCTGGCTGCGATAGAATGATCCCATACCAGCGTTCGATTTCACCCAGGCGCAGATGTTCTTGAGTTCGAGTCCGACTTCCCTCGCGGCGGCAAGAATCTCAGCGGAGTGACGCCAATCCATAAACAGATAGAGTAGGGCGCCCGGGGTGAGGTGCTCTATCGCGCGGCGAAAAAAGCCGCTCAGAAAACCGGTGAATTCCTCATTGGACATTTCGCCGGACGCCATCGCAAATTCGCCGTGGCAAATGCGTCCCTTGCCGGAGACGTTCCCTTGGATTGGAACGTTGAACGGCGGATCCGTAATCACGGCCCGGGCCCGCTCGCCTGCCATCAGGGCGGAGAATGAATCAGCTTGCAGCGCGCTTCCGCACAGGATCCGATGGTGACCTGCTTGCCAAAGGTCGTTGACAGCCGAAACCTTGGTTGGAAGAAGCGCAGGAACAAGGTCGGCAGGGTCAGGAGACGGCTCAACCTGCAGAGACTCTAGATTCTCGATCCGAAAATCAATCTCTCCTTGGGAAAAGCCTGTGACCTCCAGACTGAACCCAAGGTCGAGCTGCGAGAGCTCTTTGAAGGTTACCGCCACGGCCCGGTCGTCCCAAGGGGCGAGCTCGCTCAGCCGCTGCTCTGCAATGCGGTAGAGCTCGAGTTTTTCAGGAGTGAGGTGCGTTACCCTGATGACGGGGAGTTCAGGTAACCCGAGCTGGCGCGCGCCGAAGTACCAGATCAGGCCGGCCACGATGACCCCTGAAGAATCGATGATAATAGGGCTGAGCAAGCCCAATACCTCGATGCATTTTGCATACTGTTTCTTATGGCGATCGGTGTGCTTGCGAAGTGATCGCGCAGGCGGCGAAATTGCGTTGATTGCGAGACGCTCGACCGGTCCCAGTTCCGTGAAGATTTCGTTGTGTTTCGATGTTGCCGTCATTGTTGACTCCTTTGTTAATCTTGTACACGGCGCGAACGTTTAGCCGCGCGTACTTTTGAAACATGTATATGGGTTTCAAATTAACGTGAATGCATCTTGTTGTTCTTCTGGCTCGGCTAGTTCAGCCATGCTCGTTTGCGCGCTTGAGCGGAGCTTTCGGCGCCGCATAGTCGTAGAGTAGCGCAATTGTCTTTTGAAGTATCGACAGAGGTTTCAATTAAGCGTGAGCGCATCCCATTTTTCCTTCTGTACGGTCATTCAGCTGCGCCCTCGCTTGCGCGGCAGCGCCTTGGACAACTGTTCAGACAACGCATGAGCTGATCGCGCGAGTTCGACCCAAGTGGTGGAACGGCCCGGCTTTTCGAGGCTACGCAGGAATGCCGCGCGAGAGTCCTCGAAAATCTCGACGGTTGGGGCGGGGTCTTCAGCCGTCCTTTGGTCCGACCAGATCAGCAAAAAGACCAGTGATGAGTCCAGCCCGGCCGGATTTCCAGGTTTGGCTTGAAGCCGGATTTGATCCGGATCGAACTTGCTCGGATCGCGCCGCATTATCTTTTTATGTTGGCGTTCCAGCGCCGGCCTGATGCGCCGGAGCGATTCGACGACAAACTTCTGTGGCCATTTATGATTGAGCATCTGCAAGCCAATCAGCAGGGCAAAGCTCTGATAGTCGGAAAACTGGGTCTCGCCGCCCTTTCCCGGAGCGTCGCCGCTGAAAAAAGCGTAGTTTGTTAGCTCGGCCTTGTCCGACTGGGGACGCACGTCAAGCGCGCGGTCGGTGTCTAATAACCGTTTCAGGCGCGTCAGCACGGCCGTCTTTGATTTGGCGTCATGCGCGCCAAACCTGGCCACAATAGCGTCCTCGACCTGATTGCGCTTGTATGCGTTCATTGAAATATGATATAAAGTTTCAATGGGCCTGTCCATTCGGGATGGACAACGTGCTGACGATCGTGCGTGCTGAGCGGAGTTCGCGACACGGGATGGCCGCTTCCATCTATTCGAATCGGGACATTCTGGGCCTCTAATAGAGTGGTTGCCCGACCGGAGCCCGTCGACGGTGAAGCGGCGAGTGCTGACTCGGCCCGCCCCACCTTCCACCCCCGCATATTCGTGCCGGCGGACCCTGAGACGCCACGTCCGTTCGGGCCCTTGGTTTCTCAACAACGTTGGATTGCGGTGCTCACAGACATTCGTCGCTGCGCGCTCAAGATTCCGAGAGGTCTCCGTCGCTGCGGGATCGGTCCAGCCTCGGGCTCCGTCGCGGAAAGCCGGCGGCGCCGGCGTTTGAATGCTAAGGGCCATTCCTGACGCGTGGGATCAATTGACGCCCGTTGCTGGACGCCGGTCTTCAAGGTCTCATCGAGCCGCTCGAACAGCTGCGGCCGTTCACGGCGCGGCTCCGTTGGCCAATCCCGGCGCCCTTTAGTGCGCGTGAAACGCGAGCGTCATTCCGCACTCGTGGGCGACCGCAGATTCGCCCTGATGCGCAGGCCGGCAAGCGACGCTGAAAAGCGTGAACTGTCGGGACGCCTGGCAGATCAGCGCGCCATAGCGGCTGTTGCGCTTGAGCAGGTGGTCAAGAGAAAGCAGGAGCTTAGGTTCGAGCCACACGGTCACCAGCGCACCGCCGCCAATGCCTCCGACCACAACTACGATATCTGGCGATGCGCTGGTCATCGCAATGTCCTTTGGGATCGACCCGTGCATTTCCAAATTCAATTATCGCGCGGTTGCCGCTTCCTTTTGTTGGTGTTCGAGGCCGGTGCCTGACGTGTATGCCACCAAGGCTAAGTTGTATGCTTGCCAAAGCGTGTGCCGGTCGAGATCCGGGAAACACTTCAACACCAGTGATTCAACGTCAGCGGCTTGATATGCATCCAAGCATTGAAGAATGACGCAGCTGACGTCGGCGATGCTGTGGTGTTGCATTTTCATTGCTCCCGGTTATGGACATCAGCTGGTTCGGCGGCCGGGGTCTCTTGGTCTGTTGCCAGGACGACAGGTGCAGCCACAAGCTGAAGCAACCGCTTGTTTTTGCTGGGTGGCGGAGGGAGAGGACTGGGTTCGAACCTTCTCCGCCAGCCGCTAGGAAACACCGCCGAGCGCCCGCTTAAGCCAGTTATTCTAAATGTGTTGCAAGCTTCGATTGGCCGGAGTCACATATATTGATCAGACGGCAGCCATCCAAACAATCAGATCGCTGGTGCCGAGATCGCAGACAATGCCGCCGCGCGCCTTGTACTCGGCCCATCCGCTATGGCCATACCAGGGGCCATCCGCGGGGTAAGCCCTCTGGAGATAGAAGGGTTGGGTCTCGATGGGACCGCCATAAGAGGCGTTGGCCGCCAATGCGCCGCTACCCACGTATGGCCTGCCATAGTATCCGGTACCACCCCAGTTCCGGGGTTGGGTGGCCGCGACCGCGGCTGCCGTGCAACCGCCGCCGCACCAACGCCCGCACCGACAACGCCCGCCCCGTATCCGTATGCAGCCCGCCGGTTTTGTCGGCGTGCAACACCCGCAACGCTCACCGGTGTCAGCGGACGACCGACCCGTGCCTGTGCGCTATCGGTCGAGAGGGAGGCGCGGATGTCCCAGGACAGCTCGGCAATGTCGATGGCGAGCAGCCATTCGATGGCGGAGCGCGGCGCTAGGTCGGCGAAGATCGCCTGCCGCACCGCGTGGTATTGGTCGAGGTGTTCGCCGGGCAGCAGCAGGGGCGGCGGCGCCAAGGCCTCAAACTCGGTCGGCAGCGCGGTCGCGGTCAGCTCGCGCGCCGTTTGGACGAGGCCGTTCATCGGACTGAGGCCTCCGATCCAAGGTTGACCGGAAACGGCGCGGTGCCGATCGCGGTGTCGGCCGGACCGTGGAGGGGGCTCGCCGCCCACAGCTCCTGCGCGACCGGCAACGGCGCGATCTGCAGGTTGGCCCACCAAGCCCCCTCGTTGCCGTGTCGATGCAGCTCCTCGTGATGGGCGCGGCACAATGGCACGGTAAATTTCGTCACCGACTTTGCGGCCGAGTGCTCTGGGTTGGGCGAATTTCAGATGATGGGCATCGCACGGGGTTTGCTGGCACACCAGGCAGGGCTGTCCGCGCACCTACGACCAACCCGCCCCTTGCGCGAAGACACGTCCGCAAATGCGGCCTACTCGACCTTGCTGCTTGCGGAAGCGCTGGCGTGCGCCCTAACCCGTGGCCGATCTCGACCATGAGCAAATCCCAAGCCGATTGTTGGATCAACTACGCCAGCGAAGGCGCCGCGAAAATCTAGTGCTGAAGCGAGTACGCGATGAGGTTGTGTGGGCCCTTCGCTTCCGCGCGAATCAGCTTTCCGTCGGTTGATGGGCTCTTCGACGTCGATCAACGGACGCTCCCTCACGCTGTTCCGGGTTGAGCGGACATGCCGCGGTAAGTCAACCGAACCAGCCAGCGCGTGGGCTCGGCGACAGCGCTGATCTTCGAAGGCTCAAGGCGCTCTGCACATCGGGGGTGTTGTCGTTCTTGACCTTGACCCAGTGCGATACCAACCCCTCCAACCCCATGCGGCAGCCGCCCGATAAGGTCAGGCCCGAGCCCTCCGCTCGACTAGCGTGGCCGAGCAGAGAGATAGCTCGCCGCGCGACTAAATATTATGTAATAAAATAAAATTAAATGAATTAAATAATGGACGAGATTTAAATTTGGATTAGGATGCGAATGCTTGGCGCCGGACGCACGCGTCAAGGACCTCCTTGGAAGCGGCCCCCATCATCCTGCCCCCTGCTCACGCCGTCCAAAGGATGTAGGGGCCGCTTCTTTGGCAAATTGGGAGGGGAATCATGCAGTTCCTGTCATTGGGTGATTTGTTTTTCATCTCCGCAGCAACGGGTACGCTCCTATTGGTCGAGGTCGGAGTTTTGATCATTGTGGGCGTGATCTGAGCCGGACGCCTTCCGGTCAATGCTCCCATCGTCGCGGGCGTGCGCCTGGTGCGTGCCTCGAGTGGGCGGACAACCATCGACGTCATGCCTGCGGTCGCGAATGATAACGCAGGCACCTGGCCTCTACTACCGTTTCCGGATCGCTGGTACGCCACCTGTTGATCTGTGATGCGGCTCGGTCCTGCGGTGCTTAGCACGTCGCAGGCACGAGCGTTTTTCCAAATTCGGTTATTGCGCGGCTGCCGCTTGCTGTCGTTGGTGGTGGAGCCCTGTGCCTGACGTGTATGCCACCAAGGCTAAGTTGTATGCTTGCCAAAGCGTGTGCCGGTCGAGATCCGGGAAACACTTCAGCACGAGTGGTTCAACGTCAGCGGCTTGATATGCATCCAGGCATTGAAGAATGACGCAGCTGACGTCGGCGATGCTGTGGTGTTGCATTTTCATTGTTCCCGGTTATGGACATCAGCTGGCTCGGCGGCCGCGGTCTCTTGGTCTGTTGCCAGGACGACAGGTGCAGCCACAAGCTGAAGCAACCGCCGGCAGACATTGATCGATGGCCCGATCACCTTAGGTGGGGAGCCTCGCTCGCGCGCTGGGTTTGCGGCAAGCGCGGCGCCCTTGTCACAGCCGGTCGCGACCCGACGATGATGCGCGCTTAGTGAGCTCTGATGAACCGCCAGGTCCGTTGGTATGGTGGAGCTGTTCGAGCCGCCTGTCGAGTTCTTGCTTTTTGGCAACGATCCTCGCGGCGAGAATCTGATCGACGTCGGTGTAGAGAGCCCACAACTCATCGAGGGACATCTGCTCAAATTGCGGTTGGTAATCACGAATGTCCACAGTCCGGCCCCCGGCTGGGGCGGGTAGCAGCGAAGTCAGTCTTGAAAGCCCGGACCCTTACGCTGATCAGATGATCGCGTTGCTGGCCGGGCCGACCGCGCTGCCCTCATAAACCGCCTTCCCAGCTCTAGTTTCGCGTGTCGCACCGACGATTCTGCGCTCGGCCTTGGCTACTCGGTCTCTAAGGGTCTCAAGTTCGGATACTTGAGAGGCGAGTGCCTCATAATGTTGGTGCAGAGCGAAATGCCAACCATCCAGTCGCGCACGAGCGTCCATTGCACGCCCCTCTATGGTACTGCCCCAGAAGACGTGGCCCGCAATTGGGACCACCGCGAGACTAGTCAAATTGACCCATCAGGTCTGTTCGCTTTCGCACATTCGCTGTATGCTTTCCCTCGGTGGATCGCCACGCGTCGAGTTGCTGCGAGCGGCAAGCAAGATATTGCTGCTGGCCCGCCGCTCGCGCCTCACGGTTTTCGAGTTCGCAAAATGGACGGCTTCCAGGCGACTGCCGCCCGCAGACAAGGCCGGGCCTTGGATCTCGCGATCACACAAAACACCGCCCGCCAGCACCGTCTACGGCCCCGGCACCGCCGCGATCTGCGCGCGTTAGCTTGGATCAGCCGGATGTAGTATCCCGCGCCAAGGAAAATCGGCAGATCGCGCGTTTCGGCCGATGACGACGAGATCTCTGCTTGGCCTTGGCTACCTAGTCTCGAAAGGTCCCGCGGTTCGACAGCTGGAAGCGAGCGCCGCGAAACGCTGGCGCGGGGAAGCGGAGGAGCGTGGATCTCAACACGGGGCTGTCTCCGGCGCCGAATATCGGCTCGCGCGGCTCTTTGCCATCGGGCGGTTGATCGTTTCGCAGGAGGTTAGTTTCAGGGCGTCTGCTGAGCATTGCGAATAACGGCCGATCTGCGCGGCTTTCATGCGGTGGTTCTCCCTCTTTCTGGTAGCAGTACTTCGATTGCGTAAGGCGCAGCCGGATGTCGGTCTCGCTCTCCGGCTGGTGATCCACGGGGTTTCTTCTCTCTTGAGAGAGCAAACTTGGCCGCTAGGCGTCTGAACAATGAACGCTTTGCGACTTGCATAGCTGCGCGAAGGCAGCCTTCGCCTCGTTAGTGCCAAAACAACATGCATTCCTTTGTCTTGCTTCTCGACTCACCAGTCTGCCTCGCCTTGACGACCGATGCGGGAAGACTCAGCCCTCAGCCGCTCTATTTCGAGCCGGAGCAGCGCTTACGATTAGACAAGTGCGCGATTTTGGTCTTCTTCACGAAAATCCAATTAAATGGCAAGTGACGTCCGGCGATTCAGGAGCGCATCGCGTCGATAGCGTGGGCGGTTAAAATGCCCACGCTCAAAATAACTAGAAAAATGAGCAACCAGGTACTCACGTCCACCTCCTGTCTTGGAAGTGAACCTTCCTGTTTATGCACAGTCAAAGGCATCACGTAGGGAACCGCGATTTCAGCGGCCGCTGAGGATTCATTGCCACACGGCGGGCTATCGTCGGAACGCCAGGAAAAGGAGTGTGCCGACGATGGCGGTCGCGAGAAGTGGAAACCAAATGTCCGGCACTTCAGGGACTCCGACTCACTGCGTCGGATTAAATGCGAGCTGCGCTCTTATTTCTTCTGGTTTTCACTATTCTCCACAGCTCAAACAGAAGTGGCCGCAACTCGCAACGGATATTTGCGGTATTATGTTCGTGGTTTGGCGTCGTCAGTATTCGGAGCTTTTCGATCTCGCGTGTTCGTATAGCTAGCCGGCCTCACGTGCAGATCCATTTCTGGTCAGCAGTTCCAGGTTTAACGCATCTCGGTAGCATCAAGCTTAACGAGTGACATTCGTTGCCAACTTGCCGAGACGGAATATCGTCGCATCGATCGGGCATTTTTGTTCCCGAACCACCAGTTAGCGGGGGTTGCCTGAGAACAGGCATCGATTTCCATGATTCGATATTCGTCGTATGGAAATTCGAACTATCGTGCACCAGCCGCGCAGTTCTCCTATCGCGACCCGCTGGAAGCCGAGTACCGTCAGCTCATCGAGCTACGAGAGCGAGTCAGAAAGGCCGAAGCCACGGCCTCAAAGCGGTTTACGATCGCGACAAGGAAAAGGAATTCGCCGCAACGAAGATGAATCCATTGGCACGCATCTGTTCGATGCGCGCGGCGGAGTTCGTGGCGTGCAGCGCCAGGGTTGTAACCACCAAAATAAGGTCGTCGAGAGTGGTCGAGATGCCTTGGTGGCGGGCGTGGGGAGAAGCGTGCAGTCGGTGGGACTACGACCGCTTTGAATGGGCCCGCGAACCGCGAGGGCCAGCTCCGTCGGATTGCCGGGCGATGCACCGCCGTCCGTCGTTCCCGAAGATCCTCGACGGATTAGAGCGCTGTGCGCGGAGCTGTCGCCGAAAGTCCGCCCTCCGGTTTTCATCTTGTGGCCTTGCTTTGATCAAACCGGCGTTGGGGAGTGTGGACTTGCCCGATTTAATGCCCGGCCTCGGTCCGGGTGACATTGGGTGCGATGGG
>NZ_JBVVPM010000014.1:0-159714 GCF_055811255.1 Bradyrhizobium sp. MI1.11 | reverse complement strand
GCCATCGGCTATATCAGCCCGGTCGAGATGGAGCTAAAATCGGCTTGATCCATGTCCACTTTTTTGGGGGAAGATCATTTCTGGATTGCTTCGCTTCGCTCGCAATGACGCTTTGAGAGAGTGTGCGCCACGCTCGACCCTTGAGTCTCCGATGCGCAGCGCAGAGGCCTTTGCAGCGCGTAGGGGCACGCGCGGGGGATGATGAAGGCGCCGACTCACCTTGGCTGCGCCTCGTCGTCGCGTCTTAGTTGCGGTGCGGGCATCTACTGGCCTGAAGTTGTGGATTGTCCTCCCGCCGGGGGTATCGCAGTAAGCTCAATCGTGTCCTCCAAGCCACGATTGTGCCGTCCGCGCAACACCCGTCACGGATTTAACCATCATCTCTGTCCGTTCGCATCAACGCCGCTTTTTGGCCACACCCGAACATGAATAAAATCACTCGAATGTTTTAGCGGCAGCGGTGGTCCTGGAAGGCGACGGAAATCCCCAAGGTCGATTCAAAAGGTCGATTCAAATCTTGGCACTGATTTTTCGGGTCTGAAAGGGTTCGCCGGGGAAACTGGTTTGCGATGGACGCGAAGAGCAACATCAAGCAGAGGCTGCCGAGCCGTCACGTGACGGAAGGCCCTGCGCGCGCGCCCCATCGGTCCTACCTCTACGCCATGGGTCTGACCACCGACCAGATCCACCAGCCCTTCGTCGGCGTCGCCTCGTGCTGGAACGAGGCCGCGCCCTGCAACATCTCCCTGATGCGCCAGGCGCAGGCGGTGAAGAAGGGCGTCGCAGCCGCCGGCGGCACGCCGCGGGAATTCTGCACCATCACCGTGACCGACGGCATCGCCATGGGCCATGACGGCATGCGCTCCTCGCTGCCGTCGCGCGAATGCATCGCCGATTCCGTCGAGCTGACGATCCGCGGTCACGCCTATGACGCCCTCGTTGGCCTGGCCGGCTGCGACAAGTCGCTGCCGGGCATGATGATGGCGATGGTCCGCCTCAACGTGCCCTCGATCTTCATCTATGGCGGCTCGATCCTGCCCGGCAATTTCCGGGGCCAGCAGGTGACCGTGCAAGACATGTTCGAAGCCGTCGGCAAGCACTCGGTCGGCGCAATGTCCGACGAGGACCTCGACGAGATCGAGCGCGTGGCGTGCCCCTCGGCGGGTGCCTGCGGCGCGCAGTTCACCGCCAACACGATGGCGACCGTCTCCGAGGCGATCGGGCTGGCGCTGCCGTACTCGGCTGGTGCTCCGGCACCCTATGAAATTCGCGACGCCTTCTGCATGACGGCGGGCGAGCAGGTCATGGAGCTGATCGCGCAAAACATCCGGCCGCGCGACATCGTTACCCTCAAGGCGCTGGAGAATGCCGCCGCCGTGGTCGCCGCGTCCGGCGGCTCGACCAATGCTGCACTGCACCTGCCGGCAATCGCGCACGAGTGCGGCATCAAGTTCGACCTGTTCGACGTCGCCGAAATCTTCAAAAAGACACCGTACGTCGCGGATTTGAAGCCGGGCGGCCGTTATGTCGCCAAAGACATGTTTGAAGTAGGTGGCATACCGCTTCTGATGAAGACGCTGCTCGACAACGGATTTCTCCACGGTGACTGCATGACCGTCACCGGTCGAACGATCGCCGAAAACCTCAAAAGCGTGAAGTGGAATCCGCACCAGGACGTGGTGCACCCGGCAGACAAACCCATCACCGTCACCGGCGGTGTGGTCGGTCTGAAGGGCAATCTGGCGCCAGAAGGTGCGATCGTGAAAGTCGCGGGAATGTCCAACCTCAGGTTCACCGGTCCGGCCAGGTGCTTCGACCGTGAGGAGGATGCTTTCGAGGCCGTCCAGAACCGCACTTACCGCGAAGGCGAAGTCATCGTGATCCGCTACGAGGGGCCCAAGGGCGGTCCCGGCATGCGGGAAATGCTCCAGACCACCGCGGCGCTGACCGGCCAGGGCATGGGCGGCAAGATCGCGCTCATCACCGACGGCCGCTTCTCCGGCGCCACCCGCGGCTTCTGCATCGGCCATGTCGGGCCGGAAGCCGCCATCGGCGGCCCCATCGGGCTGCTCGAGGACGGCGATATCATCGAGATCGACGCGGTCGCCGGTACCCTTAACGTAAAATTGAGCGACCAGGAGCTTGCCCAGCGCAAGACCAAATGGACCGCTCGCGCGACTAACCACACGACGGGCGCGCTCTGGAAATATGCTCAGCAGGTTGGACCAGCGGTCGGTGGGGCAGTGACCCATCCGGGCGGCGCGCACGAGAAACAGTGCTATGCGGACATCTAGGCGTACCATCGTTGCGTTTGTGTTGGGGGCTACTGCGCTGGCCGCGCCGGCGCTCGCCTTTGACGGCGCACCCGTCAGCCAGAAGGATGCGACCATCCCGGTGGTCACGACCTTGCCGGGCGCAGCAGGCAAGGTGCGCAATGTACCGCCAGTCGTGCCGCAGGAAACCTCGCTCAGCGCCCTGCAATATGCCGCGGAAGGGGGCCACCCCATCGCGCAGTGGAAGCTCGGCCGCATGTATGCCAATGGCGACGGCGTCGCCCAGGACGATGTTCGTGCGTTCGAGTATTTCACCCGGATCGCCAACGCGCACGCCGAGGACAGCCCGTCCGCGCCCCAGGCGCAGATCGTCGCCAACGCCTTTGTGGCGCTCGGCCGCTATTATCTCAGTGGCATCCCGAATTCGAAGGTCAAGCCGGACCAGGAGCGGGCGCGGGAGATGTTCTCCTATGCCGCGTCCTATTTCGGCAACGCGGATGCGCAATACGATCTCGCCCGCCTGTACCTGAAGACACCAGACGCTTCGCGCGAGGATTTCCGCTACGGCGCGCGCTGGCTTGGGCTCGCCGCGCAGAAGGGCCAGCACGAGGCCCAGGCGCTGCTCGGCCAGATGCTGTTCAACGGCGACCGCCTGCCGCGGCAGGCCGCGCGCGGCCTGATGTGGCTGACGCTGGCGCGCGACAGCGCAGGTAGCGACGAGACCTGGATCAAGGAAAACTACAACCGCGCCTTCGCAAAGGCCTCCGACGACGATCGCGCCATGTGCCTGCAGATGCTGGAGCAATGGGTCCAGGGTCGCCGGGAGTGATGGGTTGAGGCGGCCTCACGCCGCCTCGAGGTCGAGATCCGCCCACACCGGCACATGGTCCGACGGCTTCTCCCAGCTGCGCACATAACTGTCGATGCCGACATTGCCGAGCCGGTCGCTGGCCTGTGGCGACAGCAGCAGATGGTCGATCCGCAGGCCGTGGTTCTTCTGCCAAGCGCCGGCCTGGTAGTCCCAGAAGGTGTAGAGCCCGGGCTCGTCGGTGACGGCCCGAAGCGCATCGGTCAGGCCGAGGCCGAGCAGGGACTGAAAACTCTCCCGCGTCTCGGCCTTGAACAGGGCGTCCTCGGTCCAGGCGGCGGGATTATGGACGTCGCGGGCATGCGGGATGACGTTGAAGTCGCCTGCGAGGATCAGCGGCTCCTCGGTCTTGAGGCGCTCCTTCGAATACTCAAGAAGCCGCGACATCCATTTGAGCTTGTAGGGATATTTCTCGGTGCCGACCGGATTGCCGTTGGGCAGATAGAGGCAGGCGATGCGCAGCACGCCGCTCTTGAGCGTCACCACGCCTTCGAGGAAGCGGGCATGCGCATCCTCGTCGTCGCCGGCCAGCCCCGACTTGGTCTCGTCGAACCGGAGCTTCGAGAGCAGGGCGACACCGTTGAACGTCTTCTGCCCATGGGTGACCACGTTGTAGCCGAGCGCCTCGATCTCCAGCCGCGGGAAGGCCTCGTCGACGCATTTGATCTCCTGGAGGCAGACGATGTCCGGCTGGCACTCCTTCAGCCAGGTCAGCAACAGGTCGATCCGCTGCCGGACCGAGTTCACGTTCCAGGTGGCTATTCTGATGGGCATTTCGACGGGCTCCGGGCAGGGGCCATGGTTAGAACAAAATGCAAACGCGCCCGTCAAGGACGCTGCGAAATCTCCCACAAAATTAACCCGGCTTAAGTCGGGCCTGGGTCATTGATCGTGAAAAGGTTTTTCGAATGGGACGGCCGGACAAATCCATGAAGCGAACCGAGCCCCGCGACGGGTTGATCGGCGCGTTCCTGTACTGGCTCGGCGGCTACGAGATCGAGGACGGCCTGACCGCCGGTCTCAGCGAGCGCGAGCTGAGCCGCATCCGCGCCAAGCAGATCGACGCGGTGATACGCCTGATCCCGGTGACGATGGCCGTCACCATGCTCAACGTCGCAGTCGTGCTGGTCCTGTTCTGGGGCCGTGGCTGGAACGACTTTCTCGCGATCTGGGGCATGACCCTCGCGACCGCCGCCTCGCTCGCGGTGCGCGCGTGGCGGCGCTCCCACCGGAGCCCGCCGCAGGAAGCCTCGCCCCGCGCCGCGCGGCAGATGTTGCGGCAGGCGTTTTTCCTCGCCGCAATCTGGGGCACGCTGCCGATCGCGCTGTTCAGCCGCATCGAGCCGACCAGCCAGCTCGTCCTGGCCTGCCTGATGGTCGGCACGATGTCCGGCGGCGCCTTCATGCTCTCGACCTTCCCGCGCGCGGGCCTTGTCTATCTCGCGACGACGACGATTGCCTGCGCCGCGGCGTTGCTGTTGTGCGGCACCGGGCCTTACCTCCTGACCGCGGTGTTTCTGCTGCTGTTCGCGTTCTTCATGGCGCGCAACATCGTCTCGCAAGGCAATCTGTTCCTCGGCAATCTCAAGGCCCGGCTCGAGCTCGAGCGCCAGACCGAGATCATTTCGCTATTGCTGAAGGATTTTCAGGAGAACGCCAGCGACTGGCTATGGCAGACCGACGCCGAAGGGCATCTGGTCGACGTGCCCGAGCGCTTCGCCGCCGTCGCACAGCTGCCACTGCCGTTGCTGAAGGGCTCGCATTTCGCCGACGTGCTCGACATGCTGTGCCCCGAAGACAAGAGCGCGGCCTACAACGTCGTCGGCCTGATGGAGCACGCCGAACCGCTGCACGAAATGAACCTCAAGGTCGTCGCCGGCGGCGAGGCGCGGCTGTGGTCGCTCACTGCGAAGCCGGCCTACGACCGCGACGGTCAATTCCTCGGCTATCGCGGCTTCGGCCGCGACGTGACCGAGCGCTGGCGCGCCGAAAAGGCCGAGGCCGAGAGCCGTGCCAAATCGGATTTCCTCGCGGTGATGAGCCACGAGATCCGCACGCCGATGAACGGCGTGCTCGGGCTTGCCAGCGTGCTGCTGGAGACAAAACTCGATCCGGAGCAGCGCGAGGCTGTCACCACGATCCGCGAGTCCGGCGACAATCTCCAGCGCATCCTCAACGACATCCTGGACCTGTCCAAGCTCGAGGCCGGACGCTTCGCGTTCGAGGTGATCGACTTCGCGCCGCAGGCGATGGTCGAAGCCGTGGCGACCATCGTGCGCGCGAGCGCCAAGAGCAAGGGGCTCGCCGTCAAGGTCGAGCTCGATCCCAACCTGCCGCCGACGCTGCGCGGCGATGTCGCGCGTATCCGCCAGGTCCTGCTCAATCTCGCATCCAACGCGGTGAAGTTCACTGACGGAGGCGAAGTCACGATCGCAGCTGTCTGTCAGGCCCGCCGCGATCTGCTCGCCACCGTCGAATGGAGCGTGACCGACAGCGGTATCGGCATCGCCCCCGAGAAGCTCGGCGAGCTCTTCTCCGACTTCGCCCAGGCCGACGCCTCGATCAGCCGCCGCTTCGGCGGCACCGGGCTGGGCCTAGCGATCTCGCGGCGCATTATCGAGCAGATGGGCGGCACCATCGGCGTCACCTCGACGCCGGGCGAAGGCTCGACCTTCCGCTTCACGCTGGTACTGCCGTGGAGTCAGGTGCAAACGTCCGATCACGACGCAGGCCGCGAGGAAGCCGACGATCTCAAGGCGCGCATCGCGGGCCTCGACCGACCGCTGAAGGTGTTGGTCGCCGAGGACGACGCCGTCAACCGCATGGTCGTGAGCAAGATGCTCGGTGCCTTCGACGTCGAGTTGCGCGTCGTGACCGACGGTGTCGAGGCCGTCGCGGCCGTGTCCGAAGACGATTACGATATCGTGCTGATGGACGTGCGCATGCCCGAGATGGACGGGCTTGCCGCGACCCGTGCGATCCGCGCCGAGGGCGGATGCTTCGCGGCCTTGCCGATCATCGCGCTGACCGCCAATGCCTTCCCCGAGGACGTCAAGATCTGCCGCGAGGCGGGGATGTCCGACTTCCTCGCCAAACCGCTGCGCAAGCCTGCGCTGGTGGCGGCTCTGCTGCGCGCGCTCGATGGACATGTGATGGCGGAAGACGCACCACTTCAGCCGGAGCTCACGCCTGTCGACGTGGAGTGGACGGACGAGGAAAGGCAGATGACTGGCGCCTAAAGCCTGTCAGATCGAGAAGCTGGTCCCGCAGCCACAGGACGCCGTGGCGTTGGGATTGTTGACCCGGAACGAGGCGCCGATCAGATCGTCGACGAAATCGACCTGCGAGCCCGCCAGGAACGGCTGCGAGGCGGAATCGACCAGCACCACAGCATTGTCCTGCTCGATCACGAGATCGTCGTCGGTGCGGGCACGGTCAATGTCGAACTTGTACTGGAAGCCGGAGCAGCCGCCGCCCTCGACCGAGATCCGCAGCATCGCGCCAGACCCTTCGCCCTTGAGGATCTCCCCAATCCGGCGTGCGGCCTTGTCACTGATGGTCACGTCAGTCGTCATCGCTCGTCTCCGATAGCCCCGCGGTCACACCAAGGTCGCCCGAAGGTCGGTTGCCCAATTCAGTTGGTATCCCGCGTCCGGCATAGTTAAGTGCCACCATACGCAGAATCAAATGGATAGGGACTAAATTCGCCGTGTCCGTCGGAATGGCTGCCCCCCACGCGCCCTATGCCTGCGATCCCGATCGCAGCCGCGGCCGGCTGGTCGCGGAACCGCCGAGCCGGACCCGCAGCCCGTTCCGGCGGGATTGCGACCGGGTGATCCATTCCACCGCGTTCCGCCGACTGAAGTACAAGACCCAGGTGTTCGTGTTCCACGAGGGCGACCATTACCGGACCCGGCTGACCCATTCGCTGGAGGTGGCGCAGATTGCCCGGGCGCTGGCGCGGCAGCTCGGGCTGGACGAGGACCTAACGGAAACCTTGGCGCTCGCCCACGACCTCGGCCATCCGCCGTTCGGGCACGCCGGCGAGCGGGCACTGGACGCCTGCCTGACGGATTTCGGCGGCTTCGACCACAACGCCCAGACGCTCCGCGTCGTCGCGGCGCTGGAACACCGCTACCCCGAATTCGACGGGCTCAACCTGACCTGGGAAGCGCTGGAAGGCATCGTCAAGCACAATGGCCCGCTGACCGATCGCAGCGGTGCGCCGGTCGGGCGTTATCGCGAGCACGGCATTCCTGTCGGCATCGCCGACTACATCAAGACCTACGATCTCGAGTTGTGGAGTTTCGCCTCGCTGGAGGCACAGGTCGCCGCGATCGCCGACGACATCGCCTATGATGCCCACGATATCGACGACGGCCTGCGCGCCGGCCTGTTTCACCTCGACGACCTCAAGGTCATGCCGCTGACCGCGGAGATCATCGCCGAGACGTCTGCGCATTACCCCGATCTCGAAGACGTCAGGCGCGGCGCCGAGCTGGTGCGCGAGCTGATCTCGCACCTGATCGGTGCCGTGTTCGCCGAGGCGCAGACAAACCTTGCCGCCGTGAAACCGCAATCCGCCCAGGACGTGCGCCAGCAGAGCCGGGCACTGATCGCGTTCCCCGCCGCGGTCGCCGAGGAGGAGGCCGCCATCAAGCGCTTTCTCTATCAGCACATGTACCGCCACAAGCGGGTCATGCGGGTGATGAGCGAGGCGGAACAGATCCTGTTCGACCTGTTCGCGAAATACCTCACATCGCCCGGCGAACTGCCGCCGGAATGGCTGGTCGGGGCGGAGGCGGACAATGAGGGCGACCGGGCTCGACGGATCGGGAATTTCATTGCCGGAATGACCGACCGTTTCGCCCTGACCGAGCACCAGCGGCTCTTTGACTCGACCCCGGATTTGCGTTAGGCGGCGCCCATGCCCGACACATCCTCAGCACTGCACTTGTTCGCCGACGTGCTCGCACGCGTGCACGCGGTCTGCCGCGCGCTTGCGGCGGACGCCAACTGGCCCGAGGGCATCGATTTCTCGCGCGTGGTGGTCGAGCCGCCGCGCGATACCTCCCATGGCGACATGGCGACCAACGCGGCCATGGTGCTTGCGAAAGAGGCAAAGGCAAAGCCACGGGATCTCGCCGAGCAGATCGCCGAACGGCTGCGCGCGGATGCGCTGATCGCCAAGGTCGACGTCGCCGGTCCCGGCTTCATCAATTTGACGCTGAAGCCGGCCGCATGGGCGGAGGCGCTACGGACCGTGCTGCGCGAGAGCGCCGATTACGGCCGCGTCCGCGGCGGCTCCAAGGTCAACGTTGAATATGTCTCGGCCAACCCGACCGGACCGATGCATGTCGGCCATTGCCGCGGCGCCGTGTTCGGCGACGCGCTGGCGAGCCTGCTCGAGTTCGCAGGCCGTGACGTCACGCGCGAATATTACATCAACGACGCCGGTGCGCAGGTCGACGTGCTCGCACGTTCCGCGTTCCTCAGGTATCGCGAGGCGCTCGGCGAGGACATCGGCGCGATTCCGGAAGGCCTTTATCCCGGCGACTATCTGAAGCCGGTCGGGCAGGCGCTGGCCAACGAACACGGCGACAAGCTCCTCGCCATGAGCGAGGGCGCGTGGCTGCCGACGGTACGCGCCAAGGCCATCGCGATGATGATGGACGAGATCAAGGGAGATCTCGGCGCGCTCAACATCCGCCACGACGTGTTCTTCTCGGAGCGCTCGCTGCAGGACGCCGGCAACAACAAGGTCGCCGAGACCATCGACTTCCTCAAGGCCAAGGGCGACGTCTACCAGGGCCGTCTGCCGCCGCCAAAAGGGGCCCCGGCCGAGGATTGGGAAGATCGCGAGCAGTTGCTGTTCAAGGCGACTGCTTATGGCGACGACGTCGATCGCCCGCTGATCAAGTCGGACAATTCCTATACCTACTTCGCCGCCGATATCGCCTACCACAAGAACAAGTTCGACCGTGGTTTTGCGGAAATGATCGACGTCTGGGGCGCCGACCATGGTGGCTACATCAAGCGCATGCAGGCGGCGGTGAAGGCGACGACCTCCGGCAAGGGGGCGCTCGACGTCAAGATCGTCCAGCTCGTGAAGTTGCTGCGCAACGGCGAGCCGGTGAAAATGTCCAAGCGGAGCGGGGACTTCGTCACCTTGCGTGAGGTGGTAGATGAAGTCGGCCAGGACGCCGTCCGCTTCATGATGCTCTACCGCAAGAACGACGCGGTGCTCGACTTCGACCTTGCCAAGGTCATGGAACAGTCGCGCGACAACCCCGTGTTCTATGTCCAGTACGGCCACGCCCGCGGCCATTCGATCTTCCGCAACGCCCGGGCCGAGGTGTTCCCGGAACTCCCCGAGGAAACCGAAAAGCGCATCGCCTGGCTCGGTGAGTCGGCGGTGGAACGGCTGTCAGACCCGGCTGAGCTCGACCTTCTTAAGCGGCTCGCAATTTTTCCGCGCATGCTGGAAGCGGCGGCAAGCGCCCACGAGCCGCACCGAATTGCTTTCTATCTCTATGACTTAGCGAGCGAATTTCACGCACTTTGGACGAAGGGGCGCGATTTGCCCTATTTACGCTTCATTATCAATAATGATGCAGATCTAACGAAGGCGCGGCTGGCCATGGTCCAGGGCGTCGTCTCTGTCCTGGCATCGGGCCTCGCCATCCTCGGCGTCCATGCTCCGGACGAGATGCGGTAGTTTGGGGCGAACTACTTAAGGGATTTCGGGGGTAACCGGCAGAAGCCGGATCGCTTAGACTTGGTTGAAAGCCTTGTGGGTCGAAAGCCGTGCCTTGGCCGAGGGGCGCGCGGCTTTCCCGAAGGGACGCATCATCACGATGGCCGAACGATATCAGGACAGACCGTTTCCTTCCGATGACTATGGTCGCGGTGGCGATCAGCATGGGAGCGGCGATCCCTTGGCCGAACTCGCCCGCCTGATCGGGCAGACCGATCCGTTTGCGGCGCAAGGGCGGCCGGGTGCGCACCCGCCAGCAGCGCCCGCGCCTGCCCAGAGCTATCAGGACGACGACTATCGCCAGGACGATGACCCGCAGGACTATGCCGAGCAGGCTCCTCCGCCGCCGCCCGGACCGCCCTCATGGATGCGGCGCGCCAATGTGCAGCCGCAGACGGCGCCAGCTGAGCCTGCCTATCCCGCTTCCGTAAACCCGGTTCATCCACTGCATCGTTATTCAGCCCAGCCGACTGCGCCCGAGCCCGAACCTGATTTTCGTCAGCCGCAGGCCTATCCGGATCAGGGCTATCAAGCTCCTGCTTATCAAGCTCCTGCCTATCAGGATCAGGCCTACCAGCAGCACGATCAGGCTTATCAGGAACAAGCCTATCAGCAGCAGCCCGATCCGGCGCGCTACGACGATGCGCTCTACGGACGGCTGGAGGCGGGCGAACAAGACTACCAGCGCGATGCCGCCTATCCCGACGATCCTTACGCATTCCAGAGCGACTATCCCGAGGCCGATCTCGACGAGCCCAAGAAGCAGCGCGGCGGCATGATGACGGTCGCGGCGATCCTGGCGCTTGCCGTGGTCGGGACCGGCGCTGCGTTCGCCTACAAGACCTATGTGGGCTCGCCCCGCAGCGGCGAGCCGCCCATCATCAAGGCCGACAACACGCCGACCAAAATCGTGCCGGCGCCGTCGGACTCCTCGGCCAAGGTGCCGGACCGCATGGTCACCGGTGATGGCGCTGAGAAGATCGTGCCGCGCGAGGAGGCGCCTGTCGACGTCAACGCCAAGGCGGGAGGTCCCCGCGTGGTGTTCCCGCCGCTGAACCAGAACGCGAACCCGCCGCCGGTGGCGAGCGTGTCGCCGTCCAGCATTCCGCTATCGAGTGCGGGCCCGAATCCGAGTAACGGCACGCTGCCGAACAATTCGCCGCGCGCGATCAGGACCGTGGCCGTGAAGGGCGATCAGACCGACGCCACCGCGTCGCAAGCCGCCGCCGTCGCGAAGCCGGCAGCTCCACTGAAGCCCGTTGCGGCACCCGCTGCACCACGCACGCCGCCGACCTCGGCCAATGCCAGTGCCAATCAGCCGCTCTCGCTGGCGCCGCAATCGGCGCCGGCTGCGGAGCCGCCGCAGCGGATGGCTGCGACCAATCCGACGCAAATTGCGCCCGCGAGCAGCGGTGGCGGTGGCTACGTCGTGCAGGTCTCCTCGCAGCAGACCGAGGATAGCGCCCACGCCTCCTACCGGGTGCTTCAGAGCAAGTACGGCAGCGTGCTGGGCTCCCGCGCTCCGGTGGTCAAGCGGGTCGACCTGACCGACAAGGGCAAGGGAATCGTCTACCGCGCCTTCGCTGGACCCTACGGATCGCTCGAAGAGGCGAACCAGGCCTGCAACAGTTTGAAATCCGCGGGCCTGTCTGCCTGCTTCGTCCAGAGGAATTAACGGCCGTTTCCTTGACCGTCTCGCGGGTCAGGGTTAATCGGCCGTATGAGCACGCGGGCCTTCATTACCGGCGTTTCCGGAACGGAACTAACTGCCGCCGAGCGGGAGTTTATCCGCAGCGAACGCCCATGGGGCTTCATCCTCTTCAAGCGCAACGTCGAGACGCCAGCTCAAGTTGCTGCACTCGTTGCGGAATTGCGGGCGGTCGCGGGTTTCGCTGATGCCCCTGTCCTGATCGACCAGGAGGGTGGACGGGTGCAGCGCCTGGGGCCGCCGCTTTGGCCGGTCTATCCACCGGGCGCTATTTTCGCGGGTCTCTACGATACTGATTCGGCGCTCGGGCTGACCGCGGCGCGCCTCAGTGCCCGGCTGATCGCGGCCGATCTCGGGGATCTCGGCATTACCGTGGATTGCTTGCCGCTGGCCGACGTGCCGGTGGCTGGCGCCAACGCCGTCATCGGGAACAGGGCCTACGGCACCGAACCGGGAAAAGTCGCCGCGATCGCCCGCGCGGTCACCGAGGGCCTGGAAGAGGGGGGCGTGTTGCCGGTGCTCAAGCACATCCCCGGCCATGGCCGAGCTACGGCCGATACCCATTTCAATCTGCCGACCGTCGACACGTCGCGAGACGAACTGGAGCGCACCGACTTCGCGGCGTTCATGCCTTTGGCGGATTTGCCGATGGCCATGACTGCACATGTTGTGTTTAGCGCGGTCGACCCCGCCCATCCGGCGACGACATCTGCGACAATGATCGCTGAGGTGATTCGCGGCACAATCGGGTTCCAGGGTTTGTTAATGAGTGATGACGTGTCGATGAACGCGCTGTCGGGCAATATCGCCGAGCGGACCCGCGCGATTTTTGCGGCCGGTTGCGACATGGCCCTGCATTGCAACGGCAAGATCGAGGAGATGCGTGAGGTCGCCGGCCAGACACCCGAACTGGCGGGCAGGGCGCTGGAGCGGGCGAACGCCGCGCTCGCGGCGCGTCGAGGACCGCAACCGTTCGATCGCGCGGCCGCACGCGCCGAACTGGACGCATTGATCGCACGGGCAAACACGGCATCGGCATGACCGCAGAAATCCTATCGTTTGAAACCGGGCGGCCCGCAGAGCTCGCCGAGGGTGAGCCGGCGTTGGTGGTGGACGTCGAGGGCTATGAGGGTCCGCTCGACCTGTTGCTCGCACTGGCGCGGCAGCAGAAGGTCGATCTCGCCAAGATCTCGATCCTGGCGCTCGCCGACCAGTATCTCCACTTCATCGAAGCCGCGCGAAAGATCCGCCTCGAGCTTGCCGCCGACTATCTCGTGATGGCGGCCTGGCTCGCCTTTCTGAAATCGCGCCTGCTGCTGCCGGAGCCGCCGAGTGCGGAAGGCCCGAGCGCCGAGCAGATGGCGACGGCGCTCGCCAACCGCCTGCGCCGGCTGGAGGCCATTCGCGAAGCCGCCAACCGGCTGATGAACCGGCAGCAATTGCTGCGCGACATCTTCCCGCGCGGCGAGCCCGAGCAGATCGCCGAGATCAAGCATCCGAAATACACCGCAACGCTCTATGACCTGCTCACCGCCTATGCCGCGCAGCGCCAGTCGCGCGTGCTGGCGAGCGTGCATCTCGCCAAGCGCACGGTGTGGTCGCTTGCGGAGGCGCGCGCCACGCTGGAGCGGCTGGTCGGCAGCATCAGCGAGCAAGACGATTGGGGCGTTCTCGACGATTTTCTGCTGCAGCACGTCGCCGATCCGACGCAGCGCGCGACGGTGCTCGCCTCGAGTTTCGCGGCTGCGCTCGAACTGGTGCGCGAAGGTCAGCTCGAGCTGAATCAGAAAGAGGCGTTTGCGCCCATCTATTTCCGGAAGGGGCGCCCCAAGCTGGTCATGGACGCAGCTCCTGCGCCCGATGCGCCGGTCGCTTAAGTGCAACAAGGAGAATCTGCCATGGCAAGCCTGGCTGAAGTGCGGGTAGAAGAGGCCGAGCCGATGGAGAACGAGTCCCAGGCACGTCCCGAAGAATTGCGGCTGCTGGAAGCGCTGCTGTTCGCTTCGAATGAACCGCTGGACACCGCGACGCTGGCCAAGCGCATGCCCGAGGGCGTGGACGTGAAGGCCGCGCTTGAGCAGTTGCAGGCCGACTATTCCTTGCGCGGCGTGAATCTCGTCCGGGTTGCCAACAAATGGACCTTCCGCACGGCGGGCGATCTCGCCTGGCTGATGACCCGCGAGAGCACCGAAACCCGCCGCCTGTCGCGCGCCGCGATCGAGGTGCTCGCAATCATCGCCTATCACCAGCCGGTGACGCGCGCCGAGATCGAGGAGATCCGCGGCGTCGTCACCTCGAAAGGCACGCTGGACGTGCTGCTGGAAACCGGCTGGATCAAGCCGCGCGGCCGTCGCAAGACGCCGGGCCGTCCCTTGACCTTCGGAACCACCGAGGACTTCCTGTCGCAGTTCACTCTGGAACAGCTCGGCGATCTGCCGGGTTTGGAGGAGCTCAAGGGCACGGGCCTTCTGGATTCGCGTCTGCCGACCGGATTCAGCGTGCCGACGCCGTCGGATGACCCGACTTTGCGTGAGGACGAGGATCCGCTGGAACCTGGCGAGGACCTTGATCTCGCGCTGGCGCCTGCGGTCGAGCCCGAGACGCCGCCGGAAGGCGGCAATGAGGGCGGCGAGGGCGGTAGCGAGGACTGACGTCCCGGCCTTCTACCGGCCACCTGCGACCAGTTAACACTAGCAAAATTACGTAGCGCCAACAGCGAATTGGCGCTGCCTTGGTCCTTGTTTTTGACACCTGCCAAGCCTAGGTTTCGGTGAAGATCGGCCGGGTCCCCGGCCATGCGCGTTTGGAGGGTTGCAGGATGGGTTCACTCAGCATTTGGCACTGGGTCCTGGTGATCGCAGTGGTCCTGCTGCTGTTCGGTCGCGGCAAGATTTCGGATCTGATGGGCGACGTGGCGCAGGGCATCAAGGCGTTCAAGAAGGGCATGCAGGACGACGACAAGGTCGCCGACAAGCCCGAGCCGGCCAAGTCCATCGAGCACAACAATGCCGCGCCGACCGCGGCACGGTCCGACATCGGCAGCAAGGCCGTCTGAGCCAGAGAGCACGCGAGACGCGGGTAGCGGACCCGATCCTGCGCGCGAGGGATTGGGCTGGCTGCGGCTGGCGTGAACGGAAGACCTCATGTTCGATATCGGGTGGAGTGAACTGGTCCTGATCGGGGTCGTGGCCCTGATCGCCATCGGCCCGAAAGAGCTGCCGGGCGTACTGCGTATGGTCGGGCAGTGGATGGGCAAGGCGCGCAAGATGGCCGCCGAATTCCAGGGCCAATTCCAGGAGGCGATGCGCGAGGCCGAAATGGCCGACCTCAAGAAGAGCTTCGACGAGGTCAAGGAAGCGGCTTCCGGGTTCGCCGGCAACAATCTGATGACCTCGCTTCAGAAAGACGTCAGCGACGCGCTCCGCGTCGATGCGCTGGACAAGCCGGCCGAGACCTCGACCACCGCCGCTGTTGAGCCGCCGGCGACTTCAAGCGAAGCGCTGGCGACTTCAAGCGAATTGCCGGCGACGCCCACCACGCCGGAAGCGCCGACGCCCGAGACCTTCGTAGAGGCCGAGGCACATGCGGCGGTGAACGAGCCGCTCGCCATCACCCGTGAGGTCGAGCAGGCGCAGGTCGCTCAAGGTTCGGTCACGCAAGATTCGGTCATCCAGGACACTGCGCCGGCCGAGGCGATCAAGGACGCCAAAGCGTCATGAGCGCCGCCGATATCGAGGCCAGCAAAGCTCCCCTGATGGACCATTTGATCGAGCTGCGTTCGCGGCTGATCAAGGCGCTCCTTGGCTTCGGCGTTGCCTTCATCTTCTGCTTCTTCTTCGCCAAGCAGATCTACAACGTGCTGGTCTGGCCGTTCGTGTGGGTCGCGGGTCCCGAGAACTCGAAATTCATCTACACTGCGCTGCTGGAATATTTCATTACTCAGCTCAAGCTCGCGCTGTTCGGCGCCGGCTTCATCTCGTTCCCGATCGTTGCGACGCAGATCTACAAGTTCGTCGCTCCGGGCCTCTACAAGCACGAGAAGCAGGCCTTTCTGCCTTATCTGGTCGCGACCCCGTTCTTCTTCGTGCTGGGCGCAGCACTGGTCTATTTCGTCGTGCTGCCGATGCTGGTCCGCTTCTCGCTCGGCATGCAGCAGGCTGGCAGCGACGAGACCGCGCAGATCCAGCTGCTGCCCAAGGTCGGTGAATACCTGTCGCTGATGATGTCGCTGATCTTCGCCTTCGGCATCGCCTTCCAGCTTCCGGTGATCCTGACGCTGCTCGGGCGCATCGGCATCGTCACGTCAAAAATGCTGCGCGAGAAGCGCCGCTATTTCATCGTCGTCGCCTTCGTCATCGCGGCCGTTCTGACCCCGCCCGACGTGCTTAGCCAGTGCTCGCTCGCGATCCCCTTGCTCGCGCTCTACGAGGGCTCGATCATCGCGGTGGGAATTGTGGAGAAGAAGGCGGCAGCTTCAAAGGCCACCACCGGCACTGACGTATCGACGCCGGCTAATCCGGCGGAGTAGGGCGCCCTGACCTCCGCTGTCATTCCCCGCCTTGTGCGCAATTGCGCCCTGGGGCGGGGAATCCAGTACGCCGCGGCCTCTCGGGGGAATCACTGACGTCTCTGGAATACTGGATCGCCCGCTTTCGCGGGCGATGACAGAGTGCTAGGGAGACGCGCTGACGTACAACGTTTGCCGTTGTATGTTTACGCGCTGCCCCAGGACCTCGGCCATGCACGATATCAAATCGATCCGCGACAACCCGCAAGCCTTCGACGCCGGCCTCGCACGACGCGGCCTGAAGCCGATGTCGGCGTCGCTGCTAGCGATCGACGAGACCCGGCGTGCGGCGATCCTGGCTTCCGAGCAGGCGCAGGCGCGGCGCAATGCGGCCTCAAAGGAAATCGGCGATGCCAAGAAGGCCAAGGACGAGGCGCGCGCGGCGAAGCTGATGGCGGAAGTTACCGAACTCAAGACGACGATGCCGCAGCTCGAGGCCGCGGCGAAGTCCGCCGACGAGGAGCTGACGAAAGAGCTCTCCGCGATTCCGAACCTGCCGCTCGACGAGGTACCCGATGGCGTCGACGAGCACGGCAACGTGCAGCACCACGTCTTCGGCAACAAGCGCAACTACAGCTTCGCGCCGAAGCCGCACGACGATCTCGGCAACGCGCTCGGCTACATGGATTTCGAGGCAGCGGCAAAACTCTCGGGTGCGCGCTTCGTCGTGCTGAAGAAGGGGCTGGCGCGGCTCGAACGCGCGATCGGCCAGTTCATGCTCGACCTGCACACCAACGAGCATGGTTATACCGAGATCAACCCGCCGCTCTTGGTGCGCGAGCAAACGGCCTATGGGACGGGTAACCTTCCCAAATCCGCCGAAGATATGTTTTGCACGCGGGAAGGGATGTGGCTCATACCCACGGCTGAAATGCCGCTGACGAACCTGGTTCGCGAATCCATCGTGGACGAGAGGGAGCTGCCGATGCGCCTGACAGCGTTGACGCCGTGTTTTCGGGCGGAAGCAGGGGCGGCAGGCCGCGACACGCGCGGCATGATCCGGCAGCATCAATTCACAAAAGTCGAGTTGGTGTCGATTGCAACGGCCGAAACCAGCAAGGACGAGCATGAGCGGATGCTCGCTTGCGCCGAAGAGGTGTTACGGCAGCTCGACCTGCATTATCGCGTGATGACGCTCTGCGCAGGGGATATGGGTTTTGCGGCGCAAAAAACCTATGACATCGAGGTCTGGATGCCCGGGCAGGGCGATGGCGGCATGTTCCGCGAGATCTCGAGCTGCTCGGTGTGCGGCGATTTCCAGGCCCGCCGGATGGACGCGCGCTCGCGCGGTCCCGACGGCAAGCCGCGTTTCGTGCACACCTTGAACGGCTCCGGCACTGCCGTCGGCCGCGCGCTTATCGCTGTGATGGAGACCTACCAGCAGGAGGACGGCTCGATCGCGGTCCCCAGCGTACTGCAGCCCTATATGGGCGGGCTGAAGGTGGTCGCACGCGACTAGGCGTGCTGCCAATCTGAAACGGTCGAAACGTTTGGTTGCGAAGATCGGGCGGCCGGTTATCCTGCCGGCCACCCGACAACGCGAACCCCTCGTTCATGGCCTTGCACCGCGACATCTTCTGGGTCGGCAGACAATGGGCGGTGACGGGTGCCGGCATCCAGGCTCTCGATCAGCGGCTGCGTGGCGTGTTCGACATCGGGATCACGCGGCTCTGGGACGACGATCTGGTCCAGAGCCGGCGGGCCAAGCCCGGTGTGAATGCCGCGGATTTCGACCAGGCACTGTCGCTGGCACGCGAACGCTTTCCGCAGGCGTCGGTAGCGGACCCGTTCGTCGCACAGCTGGAGACGCTCGGCGTCATCGAGGCGCCGATCGTGAGCCCGGTCGTGCCGGCGATGAAATTGCACGCCGAGGGCCGGCTGGCGCGCTTCCTGCCGCAATGGCGCGTTCGCCGATAGCCGGCCAAGCCGGTACCGGCAGCCGGCCCCGATCGGCCGGTTTGCCTGATCGGCCCCGGCCGGATAAGACGGCTGAGACCCGCTTCAGGAATCGACCTTTCCCATGCGCATTCTCTGCACAAATGACGACGGCATCCACGCCCCCGGCCTCAAGGTCCTGGAGGAGATCGCGCGCGCATTGTCCGATGACGTCTGGGTGGTCGCGCCTGAACTCGACCAGTCCGGCGTGTCGCATTCGCTGTCGCTGAACGATCCGCTGCGGCTGCGCGAGGTCGGCCCGCGGCACTTTGCGGTGCGCGGCACGCCGACGGACTGCGTCATCATGGGCGCGCGCCACATCCTCGGCGCCAAGCTGCCCGATGTCGTGCTGTCCGGCGTCAACAAGGGCCGCAACGTCGCCGAGGACGTGGTCTATTCCGGCACCATCGCCGGCGCGCTGGAGGGAACCATCCTGGGACTACCGTCTTTCGCCCTGTCGCAGGAGTTCAGCGTCGAGACCCGCGACCGACCGCTGTGGGACACCGCGCGCAAATTCGGGCCCGACATCCTGCGCAAGGTGATCGCCGCCGGCATCCCGAAGGACACCGTCATCAACGTCAACTTCCCGGCTTGCGCGCCGGAGGATGTGCTGGGCATTCGCGTGACGCGGCAGGGCAAGCGCAATCTCGGCTTCCTCAAGATCGACGAGCGCAAGGACGGCCGTGGCAATCCCTATTTCTGGATCGGCTTCGAGCGCACCGCGATGATTGATACACCCGCCGATGGCACCGATCTCGCGGCGCTGCGCGAACGCTACGTCTCCGTCACGCCGCTCCGGCTCGACCGCACCAACGAGGCGTTTTCGGAGGCGCTGAGTGCGACGCTGAAGTAAGTCCGACGCTGAAGTAATCCGACTTGGAACGGGGCCTAGCCGCCGCGAAGCGCGGCTTCGATGGTCTTGCCGAGGGCGTCGAGCTGAAATGGTTTCTGAAGCGCCGGCCGATCGCGGTACTGCTCGGGCAGGCCGGAGGAACCGTATCCGGTGGCGAAGATGAACGGGCAGCCCTTTGCCTTGATGACGTCGGCGACCGGCGAGATGACCTTGCCGTTGACGTTGACGTCGAGAATGGCGATGTCGAACTCGGTTGCCTGGGCGAGCCGCATGGCTTCGGTGATGTCGCCAGCCTCGGCTGCGATCTTGTAGCCAAGCTCTTCGAGCATGTCCGCGACCATCATCCTGATCATCACCTCGTCTTCGACGAGGAATACAGAGCGGCCGGTAAGCCCCGTCGCGGTCATGGTCGAGTCCTTGCCCATTGTCAAAAACGTTCGCAGATAACATGAATCGACGCAATGCGCGTTTTGACGAACGGATGCATGAAAATGGCCGTCGCGGCTTGCCCGTTGCAAGCCAATTTGTGGTCAACTACTCCCATCCGAAGCCTATCATGGGTTCCCTGAGCCGGAACAAGAATCTAGCGCCCCAGCTCGGCGTCCCGGACCGCAAAGACAGCACAAGCAGGCAATGACTTCCCATCAGCACCCGCCGGAAAAGATGATGTTTCAGCTCACGCTGAGGCGTCGGGGCATCAGCGACCAGGCGGTCCTGCGGGCCATGGAGGAGGTGCCGCGCGATCAATTCGTCGACAACGCCGATCGCGACGGCGCGTATCGCGACAGCGCGCTGCCGATCGCCTGCGGGCAGACCATCAGCCAGCCCTTCGTCGTCGCCTACATGACCGAGCAGCTCCAGCTTCAGAAGAGGCACCGCGTGCTCGAGATCGGTGCCGGCTCGGGCTACCAGGCGGCGGTGCTGTCGCGGCTCGCCGGCCAGGTGTTGACGGTCGAGCGCTACCGCAAGCTTGCGGATGCCGCACGGATCAGGCTTGAAAAGCTCAACTATCACAACGTCGAGGTGATGCTGGGCGATGGCCTCAATCTGCCTCCCAATATCGGCCCGTTCGACCGCATCATCGTCACGGCCGCGATGGAGCAGCTCCCGGAGAACCTGGTCGAGCGGCTGGAGGTGGGCGGCATCCTGATCGCGCCCGTCGGTCCGCATCAGGGGGTGCAGACGCTGATCCGCCTGAGCCGGACGGAAGCCGGGATCGAGCGCAAGGAACTCGTCGAAGTCCGCTTCGTGCCGGCGCTGCCCGGCGTGGCGCGGGAGCTGTAGAATTCCGGATTGGCTGTGCTGCCAACATCTTATTGGGAGGGTTAAGCCGTTATTTACTCGGCGCGTGTTTACTTAAAACACCAGTTCTGTTGCGTACGAGTGAGTAACCATGTCCGTTGCCGCCGAGTTGCTTTACTCGCGCCGGGTGCCGCAGGTCGCGGTGCTGGCGCTGATCTCCTTCAGCTTCGCAGGGTGCAGCGCCGACATGTCGTCGCGCATGTCCCAGTCGAACTTCTCCAATCCCTTCGCGCAGGAATCGACCGGTTCGGTGCAACAGGCACCGCCGCCGCAGCGTGAGTTGCCGCAATATTCGCGGCCGCAGACCCAGTCCGGTTATTATCAGTCGCAGCCTTTGCCGCCGGCGGTGTCCGCGCCGCAATCCTACCCCGTTGCGGCAGGCGGCGTGTCCGGAGGCGGTCGCGGTGTCGGCTCCTACGCACCCCCGGCGCAGCCGCATCTGGAGACCACGGCCACCGTGCCGCCGCGCTCGGTCGCAGCCGCCCAGCCGGTCGGTGGAACCAAAATCATCGTCGGCACCAGCGATACGCTCGACCTGCTTGCCAAACGCTATCGCGTCACGCCGCAGGCGATTCTCGCCGCCAACGGCTATAAGGGGCCGCGCGCGCTCTCGCCCGGCCAGCAACTGATCATTCCGCACCAGGCTACGGCCGCTGCGCCCGCGCCGCTCATGGCTCCCGTTGCCGCTGCCCCCGCGATGGCGCCTGCTGCGAAGCCGGTTGCAGCCGTTGCCGCGCCGTCAAGCACGCACTTCGTGAACCACGGCGACACGCTCGCCAGCATCGCCCGCAAGAACCATATCTCGGCGGCTGAACTGGCCCGCGCCAATGGGCTCGATCCCTCTGCGAAACTGAAGCTCGGCACCAGGCTGGCCGTGCCCGGCGCCAAGACCGCCGCCGTCGCAGCACCGCTTGCCGCGGCTCCGGTCGGAGCCGCTCCCGTTGCCGGAACGCTGCAACCCGTTGCGGCCGCGCCTGCGCCCGCCACCAAGATGGCGGCCGTCGCGCCGGTGCAAAGCGCGCGCCTGGCCCAGGCCACTGCCAATGTCGAAGAGAAGACCGCTGAAGCTCCGGCGAAAGCTGCGGAGACCACCAGCGCGCTGCCGACTTTCCGCTGGCCGGTGCGCGGCAAGGTGGTCACGAGCTACGGCGCCAAGACCAATGGCAAGTCCAACGACGGCATCAATCTCGCGGTGCCCGAGGGTACGCCGGTCAAGGCGGCTGAAGACGGTGTCGTTGCCTATTCCGGCAACGAGCTGAAAGGTTATGGCAATCTCGTCCTGGTTCGGCACTCCAACGGCTACGTCACCGCATATGCCCATGCGAGTGAGCTGATGGTGAAGCGCGGCGATACCATCAAGCGCGGCCAGGTCATTGCCAAGTCGGGTCAATCCGGGGAGGTGGCGTCGCCGCAGCTCCACTTCGAGATCCGCAAGGGATCGAGCCCGGTTGACCCGCTTCAATTCCTGAACGGGGCGTGAGGCCAGCGTTGCCTCGGCACGAAAGCTGTCGTCGCACGGCTTGACCGGGCGACCCAGTACGCCGCAGCGTCTCGATCGATCAAAACTGTCTCTGGAATACTGGATTCCCCGCTTGCGCGGGGAATGACAGGTGTGAGTGCGGCTCTTAGCTCCCGCTACGTCGCCGTCAGCTTGACGCCGAGCCGTCCCGCAAGCTCCTGCACGAACTGCCAGGCGACGCGGCCGGAGCGCGAGCCGCGCGTCGTCGACCATTCAAGGGCCTCGCGCTCCAGCGCGTCATCGTCGACCTTGACGCCGAAATGGCTGCAATAGCCCCGCACCATCGCGAGATATTCGTCCTGGCTGCAGCGGTGGAAGCCGAGCCAGAGACCGAAGCGATCCGATAGCGAGACCTTCTCCTCGACGGCTTCGCCGGGATTGATCGCGGTCGAGCGCTCGTTCTCGATCATCTCGCGCGCCAGCAGATGGCGGCGGTTGGAAGTGGCGTAGAGGATGACGTTCTCCGGCCGACCTTCGATGCCGCCTTCGAGCACCGCCTTGAGCGATTTGTAGGACGCATCATTGCCGTCGAAGGAGAGATCGTCGCAGAACACGATGAAGCGGAAGGATGAGGCGCGAAGCTGCTCCATGAGCGCGGGCAGGCTCTCGATGTCCTCGCGATGGATCTCGATCAGCTTCAGTCTGTCGGCCGGTTTGCGCTCCGTGTTGATGCTGGCATGCGCCGCCTTCACGAGCGACGACTTGCCCATGCCGCGCGCGCCCCAGAGCAATGCGTTGTTGGCGGGCAATCCGTTGGCGAAACGCTCCGTGTTCTCCATCAGGATGTCGCGCATCCGATCGACGCCCTTAAGCAGGAACAATTCGACGCGGCTGACCCGCGGCACCGCGGCAAGACGGCCGTCCGGGTGCCAGACGAAAGCGTCCGCCGGCTTGAACGACTCGCGTTCGACGGCGGGCTTGCCTTGCGCGGAGAGGTGCGCCGCAATCGTCTCCAGCGCGCGAACGATGCGCTCCTGGGAGACGCTTTGGTTGGCCTTGGAAGTCGCCTTGGAAATCGTCTTGAAAGTCGCTTTGGAAGCAGCTTTGAGGGCTGCCTTGGGACGTTTTGCCGCGACGCGGGCTGGCTTCGCGGCAGGGGTGCGGGGGCCTTTGCCGGCCGGGCTTTTGCTTGGTTTTTGGGGCATGTCCGAAGTTCCTGAGAATGCAGCCTTATCGGGCCTGAGCGCGCGCCGCAAGGTGGCTAAAAGGGCGGTCTGGCAGCGTTGCAATTGGGGCAATGGCCGCTATAGTCCGCGCGAATTTGACCGAACCGGTCGCCATTTGGGCCTGACCGGTTTTCCCCCGTTCTCACGAGGATCGTCCGAATGTTGATTACCCCTGCGTATGCCCAGGCTGCGGGCGCCGGCGACACCAGCGGCATGCTGATGTCGCTGCTGCCATTCGCCCTGATCTTCGTGATCATGTACTTCCTGATTCTGCGTCCGCAGCAGAAGAAGGTCCGTGACCACGCTGACCTCGTAAAGAACATCCGCCGCGGCGACACCGTCGTGACCTCGGGCGGTCTCGTCGGCAAGGTCACCAAGGTCGTCGACGACGACCAGATCGAGTTCGAGATCGCCGATGGCGTGCGCGTGCGGCAGATGCGCTCGATGGTCTCCGGCGTGCGCGCCAAGGGCGAGCCGGCCAAGGAATCCAAGGAAAGCGCCAAGGACGACGCCGCGGCGAAGTGAGCGCTTCCGCGAGTCTCTCAAGTCTTCCTGCAAGTCTCCTGATCTGACAGGTCCAGTCGATGTTGTATTTCACGCGGTGGAAGGCGCTCGGGATCATCCTGACGGCGCTGATCGTGTGCCTCTGCGCGGTCCCGAACTTCTTCCCCGAAGCGCAGGTCAAGACCTGGCCCGCCTGGGCGCAGCGGCGGCTGGTGTTGGGTCTCGACTTGCAGGGCGGCTCCTCTCTGCAGCTCGAGGTCGATTCCAACTATGTGAAGAAGGAAAAGCTCGACCAGATCCGCGACGACGTCCGTCGCGTGCTGCGCGAGGCCAAGATCGGCTTCACCGGTGGCGTCACCGTGCGCAACGACGCGGTCGAGGTTCGCATCACCAAGGACACCGACGCGCAGCCGGCGCTCGCCAAGTTGCGCGAGCTTGCGCAGCCGATTGGCGGCCTGATGGGGTCCAGCGGTCAGCGCGACCTTGAGGTCGCCGATGCTGGTGGCGGATTGATCCGCCTCAGTATTCCAGAGGCCGCGATGCTCGACCGCATGCGCAAGACCATCGAGCAGTCGATCCAGATCGTTGAGAAGCGCGTCAACGAGCTCGGCACCGTCGAGCCCATCATCCAGCGTCAGGGTAATGACCGCATCCTGGTGCAGGTGCCGGGCTTGCAGGATCCCACCCATTTGAAGGAACTGTTGGGCAAGACCGCGAAAATGGAATTTCGCATGGTCGATCCCTCGGTGCCGCCGGACCAGGCGCAGCAGGGCCGGATTCCACCGGATTCCGAACTGCTGCCGGCGGCCACGCCGCCGCCGCCCAACTATGTGGTCAAGAAGCAGGTGCTGGTTGCTGGCGGCGACCTGACCAACGCCCAGGCGACCTTTGACCAGCGTACCAACGAGCCGGTCGTTAGCTTCACGTTCAATACCTCTGGAGCGCGCAAGTTTGCGCAGGCCACGCAGGAGAATGTCGGGGTGCCCTTCGCGATCATCCTCGATGGCAAGGTGATCTCGGCGCCGGTCATTCGCGAGCCGATCACCGGCGGCCAGGGCCAGATCTCCGGCAGTTTCACCGTGCAGTCGGCCAACGACCTCGCGATTCTACTGCGCGCCGGCGCCCTGCCTGCGCCGCTCACGGTGGTCGAGGAACGCACCGTCGGTCCGGGTCTCGGCCAGGACTCGATCGAGAAGGGCGAGCTTGCGGCTTACGTCGGCTCGATCCTGGTCGTCATCTTCATGCTCTTGACCTACCGGCTGTTCGGGGTGTTCGCCAACATCGCGGTGGCCATCAACGTCGCAATGATCTTCGGCCTGTTGTCGCTGCTCAGTGCCACGCTGACGCTTCCCGGCATCGCCGGCATCGTGCTCACCGTCGGCATCGCGGTGGACTCAAACGTGCTGATATATGAGCGCATCCGCGAGGAGTTGCGCGGCGGGAGAAGCCCGATCTCGGCGATCGATGCAGGCTTCAAGCGGGCGCTTGCGACCATTCTCGATTCCAACATCACGACCTTCATTGCCGCTGCCGTGCTGTTCATGATCGGCACCGGACCGGTGCGCGGCTTCGCAGTGACGTTGGGCATCGGAATCATCACCACGGTCTTCACCGCCTTCACCATGACCCGCCTGATCGTCGCATGGTGGGTGCAGTGGACGCGGCCGAAAACTGTGCCGATTTGATCATTCGAGGCCGGCTGTGACCACTACTCAACTCGTTCTCATTTCTCTCGGCGTCCTGATTGCCGTGCTGACCGTGGTCAGCGTGCTTGGCCTCCTGCCGTCGCTGCGCATCGTGCCAGACGAGACGCATTTCGACTTCACGCGCTTCCGCCGTATCAGCTTCCCGATCTCGGCGGCGCTGTCGATCGTCGCCATCACGCTGTTCTTTACCCATGGCCTGAACTTCGGCATCGACTTCAAGGGCGGCACCTTGATGGAGGTAAGGGCCAAGTCGGGCTCCGCCGATCTTGCGCAGATGCGCACGACCCTTGGCAGCCTGGGACTCGGCGAAGTCCAGCTGCAGCAATTCGGTGGCCCCGCTGACGTGCTGCTTCGCGTTGCTGAGCAGCCGGGCGGCGACAAGGCGCAGCAGGCAGCCGTGGACAAGGTCCGCACTGCGCTCGGCGAGTCCGTGGAGTATCGCCGCGTCGAGGTGGTGGGGCCGCGTGTCTCCGGCGAACTGCTGAGTTGGGGCATGCTCGGCCTGATGCTCGCGATCGTCTCGATCCTGGTCTACCTCTGGTTCCGCTTCGAGTGGCAGTTCGCGCTCGGCGCCATGATCGCCAACGTGCACGACATCGTGCTGACGATCGGGTTCATGTCGATCAGTCAGGTCGATTTCGACCTGACCAGCATCGCGGCGCTTCTGACGATTTTGGGCTATTCGCTCAACGACACCGTTGTCATCTACGACCGTATCCGTGAGATGCTGCGGCGCTACAAGAAGATGCCGATGCCGCAGCTCCTCAACGAATCGATCAACTCGACGCTGTCGCGCTCGATCATCACCCACTTCACCGTGACGTTGGCGCTGCTGGCTCTGCTGCTGTTCGGCGGCCATGCCATCCACAGCTTCACCGCGGTCATGATGTTCGGCGTGGTGCTGGTCGGCACTTATACCTCGATCTTCATTGCAGCCCCGATCCTGATCTATCTCGGCGTCGGCGAGCATCGCGAAGATGCGGTCGATAAGGCTACGCCGGCGAAGAAAAGCAAGGCATGATCCGAACCGCATGCCCTCGCAGGAGTTTGCGAGGGCAGTAAGCTCATTCGGACGAAGCTCATGGCCGGCGATCCCAACGCACCGCATTTCCCCCGCTCGGCGCCGATCGAAGCCTATGGCAAGGGCGGCTTTGCCTTTGCCGGCATGTCGCATCGGGGATCGCTGCTTTGCCTGCCCGACGCGATCTGGGCCTGGGACATAACGGACCCCGCGAAGATCGACCGCTATTCGCTGGATCGAGTCTTCAAGTCCGCCAACAGCATCGACACGCTCCTGATCGGCACCGGAACCGGGGTCTGGCTGCCGCCGGCGGAACTGCGCCAGGCGCTTAAAGCGGCGAGGGTGGTTCTGGACACGATGCAGACCGGTCCCGCCGTGCGTACCTACAACATCATGATCGGCGAACGGCGGCGCGTGGCGGCCGCGCTGATCGCCGTGCCATGAGCGGCTCCGCGCCGCCGCCGGATTCTGCCGCGTTCTGTGCTGACCTCGTGCGCAGCCACGACTTTGCTCGCTATGCCGCGACCCTGTTCGCGCCCGCTGCCGAGCGCCGCGCGCTGCTGGCGCTCTATGCTTTCAATGTCGAGATCGTCCGCGTCCGTGACCAGGTAAGCCAGCCCTTGCCTGGTGAAATCCGCCTGCAATGGTGGACCGACATGCTGTCGGGCCAAGTCCATGGCAGCGCCGAGGGCAATCCGGTGGCGGCGGAGCTGCTCCGCGCAATCCGTGATTTCGACCTGCCGGTCGAACCGCTGTCGCTGCTCGTCGACGAGCATCAATTCGATCTCTACAACGACCCAATGCCGACCATGACGGCTCTCGAAGGCTATCTGGCCGCGACCTGTTCGGCGTTGTTTACTCTTGCGGCGCGGATCATGGCGTCACCCTTGGACCCAGCCGAGCATCTCGCGCGGCATGCGGGGTTGGCTCAAGGCATCGCGCAAGTCATCACGAACTTGCCGCGTGATGCGGCGCACCGGCAATTGTTCCTGCCGCAGCAAGTTCTGGCAAGCCACGATTGCAACATGGAGGACGTGTTCGCCGGCAAGGAGACGCCGAATTTGCGTGCCGTCCTGGACCAGCTCGTGGGCGAGGCCGGGCAGCATTTGACCACGGCCTTGTCGCTGTTGCCCGAGGTGCCGGTGTCGGCTCGGCCAGCGTTTCTGCCGCTGAGCCAGGTAAGGGCCGACCTTGAGCGCCTGTCGCAACCCGGGCGCAATCCATTTGCGCCGCAACCGTCATCGCGGCTGCGTACGCTGTGGACGCTTTGGCGGGCTTCACGTTCGCGGGAATTTACCAAATAGCGGTTGGCTTATCGCCGGAGCCGGGCAAATGCTCTATGCTGTCCTATGGCTGAGTTGTCCCAAACCATATCTTCCGATCTGGGCGGCCTTCCGGTCGCACCGGCCGACATCCATGCCGCCGCCGAGACGATCCGCGGCGCCGTCGTCGAGACGCCCTGTAGCTACAGTCGCACGCTGAGCAATATCTGCGGCTGCGATATCTGGCTGAAATTCGAGAACCTCCAGTTCACCTCCTCGTTCAAGGAGCGCGGCGCGCTCAACCGCCTCACGGCGCTGACGCCGGAGGAGCGCGTGCGGGGCGTCGTCGCGATGTCGGCGGGCAACCACGCGCAGGGCGTCGCCTATCACGCCAAGCGGCTCGGCATTCCCGCCACCATTGTCATGCCGGTCGGCACGCCCATGGTGAAGGTCGAGAACACCAGGCATCACGGTGCCGAGGTGGTGGTGACGGGCGCCACGCTAGAGGAGGCGGCCGCGTATGCGCGCAGCCACGGCGAAGCGCGCGGCATGATCTTCGTCCATCCCTATGACGATCCGCTTGTCATCGCGGGGCAGGGAACGGTCGGGCTGGAAATACTCAAGACAGTGCCGGAGCTCGATACACTGGTCGTCCCGATCGGCGGCGGTGGTCTGATCAGCGGGATCGCCATTGCCGCGAAATCGATCAAGCCGTCGCTGCGGATCCTCGGCGTCGAGGCCTGGCTCTACCCCTCGATGTACAACGCCATCCACGACGGCAATCTGCCGGCACGTGGCGACACACTCGCCGAAGGTATCGCGGTGAAAACGCCCGGCAAGATCACAACCGAAATCGTCCGCCGCCTCGTCGACGACATTGCGCTGGTCAACGAAGCCGAACTCGAGCGCGCGGTGGCGACCCTGATCTCGATCGAGAAGACGGTCGTGGAAGGCGCCGGTGCCGCTGGCCTCGCCGCGCTGATGTCCGACCCGTCCCGTTTCGCCGGCCAGAAGGTCGGGCTGGTGCTGAGCGGCGGCAATATCGACACACGGCTGATCGCATCGGTCCTGACCCGCGAGTTGGCGCGCGAGGGGCGGCTCACCCAATTGTCGCTCGACATCCCCGACAGGCCCGGCCAACTGGCTGCTGTCGCGGCACTGCTGGCGGAGGCCGGCGCCAATATCATCGAGGTCTCGCACCAGCGCACCTTCTCGGATCTTCCGGCCAAGGCGACGTTGCTGCAATTGGTGATCGAGACCCGCGACAGCGCCCATCTCGACGAGGTCATGGCGAAGCTTGGCGCATCCGGATTGAGTGCGCGCTGTACCTGAGCTGTGCGCGCCCGCCGCTATCGCGGCGTCAAACCCGCCAAATGGGCGATCAGCCGATCGATCTCGGCTTCCGTATTGTAGTAGTGCGGGGAGGCGCGCACCACCGGCGGCAGCGAGCGAATTTCGGCATCGATGCGCGTGCTCGACGGATCTGAGGCGCCGATCGTGATGCTGGCTGCGGCCGCGCCGCTGACGACCGCCTCCGCCTCGTAGCCGTCCACCGTGAAGCTGACGATGGCTCCCGGAGTGCGTCCGAGGTCGCGAATTCTGATGCCGCGAATGGACGCAAGGCTGCCCCTCAGGCGGTCCGCCAGCATGCGGCACCGCTGCTCGATCGGGCCGATCCCGATGTCCAGGGCATAATCGACAGCCGCGCCGAGCCCAAGCCGGGCTGCGTAGTTGTTCTCCCAGGTCTCGAAACGGCGCGCATCGTCACGCAGCCGATAAGCGTCCCGGGAGACCCAGGGTGCGGCGTAGTGGTCGATCATCGGCGGTTCGAGCCGCTGCAGCATCGCCCGGCGGACGTACAGGAAGCCAGTGCCGCGCGGGCCGCGGAGGAATTTACGGCCCGTCGCCGACAGCATGTCACAGCCGATGGCCTCGACGTCGACCACCATCTGTCCGACCGCCTGGCAGGCGTCGAGCAGATAGGGGATGCCGTGCGCCCGCGCGATCTTGCCGACGGCTGCTGCGGGATTGACCAGTCCGCCATTGGTCGGAACCCAGGTGATCGCAATCAGCTTCACGCGCTCGTCGATCATGCGTTCGAGCGCGTCGACGTCGAGTTCGCCGCTGGCATCACTCGGCACGATGTCGATCGCGGCGCCTGTTCGCTTGGCGACCTGAAGAAAAGCGACATAGTTGGCCGCGTACTCCGCCTCGGCGGTCAGGATCCGGTCGCCCTTGCTAAATGGAAGCGCGTAGAAAGCCATCTGCCAGGCAACCGTCGCGTTCTCCATGAGGGCGATCTCATCCGGCGCGGCATTCAGCAGGCGGGCCACAGAGCCGTAGACTGAATCAAGCCGGCGCGACTCCCGATCGGCTGCCGCATAGCCTCCGATCTCGCACTCCAGATCGATATGCTGCTTCATGGCTTCGACGACAGCAACGGGCATGAGAGCAGCTCCCGCGTTGTGCAGGTACGCCAGCCGGGAGGTGGCTGGCGTGTCGGCACGTATTCGCTCGATGTTGATCAACTAAATCTCCGGCTCGGACTATCGTCGCGTCAGTGCGGCATTTCCTCGAACTGCGGCAGGTTGAGCGGCATGTTCCACGACATGCGACGCTTGGTGAACATCTCGAGCTTCGGTGCCACGAGGTCGGGCCGGTCGAGGCTGCCCAACTGGACGAAGACCGTCTTGGGGAAGCTATCGAGATTAGTGGTAAAGACCCGCGAACCGCATTCCGGGCAGAAATTGCGATCCAGGCCTTTGCCGGAATTGGCGATGTAGTGAAACGCCTTCGGCTTGCCGCAGAGAAGCGTGAAATCGTCCTCGGGTACCGCGAAGAAGGTCGCCATCTCGCCGCCCGAAGCGCGCTTGCAGTCGTTGCAATGACAATTGGCGATGAAGGACGGATCGGTGCTGAATTCGAACTTGATGGCGCCACAGGCGCATTGAGCGGTGTACTTCTTGGCCATTGATCGCCTCAGGTTGGTTGAGGATAGCGGCGCGATCATAATGGCCGGTCGGAGAAGCGCGTGCAACAATGCTTCCGGCGCGGCGTCACGCCTCAGATGCAGAGGCCGAGCAGCTTGATGTGGCAGCCGCCGGATTTCGGCTTGCTTGCAGGAACGGCTTCGCGTTTCACGGCAACGAGGGGCTCTCCGTCTTTCTTGCCTTTGCCTTTGCCTTTGCCCTTCGGCTCGTAGTCGCCGGCGATCACCATTGCCCAATAGGTGCGCTTGCCGCTGGCGTTTTTCGCGCTCGCGATCCCGACGCGGGAAGCGTTGTGCAGCAGCAGGTTCTTGCGGTGTCCGGACGAGTCGATCCACTGCCCCAGAGTCTTCTCGAAATTGTCGTAGCCGTAGGCAATATTCTCGGCGGCGCGGCCTGCGCCGGCAGGTGCGACCCGGCGGTTGAACGGACCGAGGGCGTCGTGACTGAGGTCGTCCTTTGTCGCCATCGCGTGCGCCTGGTCCATGGCGATGCGGTCGAGGGTCGAATCGCGGACGACGCGGACCTCGCCATGCTTGAGGCGGAAGCTGGAGATCAGTTCGGCGGGAGACTCGGCCATTACGGGCGCGGTGGCGAGCAGCAGAAGGCCGGCGATCAGGCCGCCTACCACACGATGCATCATCGTCCCCCGAGTGCCCATGACCCCGCCAAGTCCCCCACCAAGCTCGAATTATCGGATCGCTTCTCTATCGCCAATGTGGACGCTTCAAGGCGTGATCCACGCTAGCCCGCCGGCAGGTCGGCCTCGAAATTGAAGCGGTCGCGCAAGTTCTTGCGCTGCTCCAGGATGTCCTTGAGGAAAGCACGGTCCTGGTCGTTCTTCATCATCGGCTCGATCAGGTCGAGCTGGTTCATGGCGACCAGTTGCAGGATCTCCGTGCGCGGCTTGCCGTCGGCGTTGCGTGGCAGTGCGTGCACGACCTGGATGTGTTCCGGGGGCTTCGGCCCCTTGGCGGCGCTGAGTTCGTTCCGCAATTGGCCTTCGAGCGCGGCCTGATCGGCTTCGACGAAGGCATAGAGGCCGACACCGGAGCGGCGGTCGGCAAACGCGACGATGGCGGTGTCGCGCACGGCGGGGTTCTTGCGGATCAATTCCGCCAGCACCGGCGCGTCGTTGACGAGCCTTCGGCCGCCGCCTTCACGGTCGGTGAAGTTGAACAGGCCGCGCGTGATTGCCCGATAGACCTTCTTGCCGGTGGCGAGCCACAGGCTGGCGGCGAACGACTTCTTCGCCAGGATCTTGCGCTCGCGCGGCGTCAGCGCCTCGGGCGCGTAGGATCGCTTGTGCTTGAGCAGATGCCGGAGATCTTCATACGCCAGGATCCGGTAAAGCCGGCCGCGACGGTCGAAGCAGGCCGCGAGCTGGAAGTCGGTCACATAGGCGCTACCGTCGCGGCCGACCAGCCAGTTCTGTTCCTTGGCAAGATCGTTGTGGCAGATTCCGGCGCGGCGCAGCCGTCGCAGCGCGGCCTTCGCCGAGCGAAAATAAGCGAGGTCGCCATGCGGTTTCGCCAGATGCAGTGCGACACCATCGACGAAGCTGCGCACCAGCGCGCGGCGTCCGGCCCACAGCAGCTCCGGGCCGACATCGAGTCCCTTGGCGAGTGCCAGCGCATGCGTCTCGCGGGCGAACAGATGGCGCGCCAAAAGGAATGACCACCACGGCACCTCGTCGAGGCGGCGCAGCACCGCGTCGACCTCGCCGTCATCGTCGCGGAATCGGCCGCGCTCGACGGTCGAGAACACGTCGCGCTTGAGCAGCACGCCCTCGGTCCAGCGCGCCGAGAGTGTTGCGGCGTCGTCTTTGGGAAGGTTCATCGAAAACTCACGCCGCGGCGGCAATGCGCAGGTGATCGGCGATCCAGCGATCGAGATCGGCGAGCGCCAGCGCGCTCATCGCCTGCTTTTTGGCCACCGTCTTCTCGTTGCCGCGCAGTCGGCTTCCGTCCGGCTTCTTCGTCGGTACACTGGCGAGCGGTGGGAATAGGCCGAAATTGATGTTCATCGGCTGGAACGAGCGCGTGCCGGGCTCGATGGTCTCGATATGGCCGCCGGTGATGTGGCCGAGCAGGGATCCGAGCGCCGTCGTAGCAGGCGGACCCGCAAGCGTCTCGCCGCGCACCTCCGCTGCCGCATAGAGGCCGGCAATCAGTCCGACGCTGGCGGATTCCACATAGCCCTCGCAGCCCGTCATCTGGCCGGCAAAGCGCAGCCGCGGCTGCGCGCGCAGGCGCAACTGGCCGTCGAGCAGCTTTGGCGAGTTGAGAAAGGTGTTGCGATGCAGGCCGCCGAGGCGGGCAAATTCGGCCTTCTCCAGCCCCGGAATGGTGCGGAAGATGCGTTGCTGCTCGCCGTATTTCAGCTTCGTCTGGAAGCCGACGATGTTGTAGAGCGTGCCGAGCTTGTTGTCCTGGCGCAGCTGCACGATCGCGTAGGCCTTGGTGCTGGGATCGTGCGGATTGGTGAGGCCGACCGGCTTCATCGGCCCGTGGCGGAGGGTCTCGGGGCCGCGTTCCGCCATGACCTCGATCGGCAGGCAGCCGTCGAAATAGGGCGTGTTGGTCTCCCATTCCTTGAACTCAGTCTTCTCGCCGGCGACCAGCGCTGCGACGAAGCCGTCATACTGCTCCTTGGTCATCGGGCAATTGATGTAGTCGGCGCCGGTGCCGCCGGGACCGACCTTGTCGTAGCGCGACTGGAACCAGGCCACCGACATGTCGATGGATTCGCGGTGCACGATCGGCGCGATCGCGTCGAAGAAGGCGAGGGCGTTCTCGTCGGTCAACTCGCGGATCGCATCCGCCAGCGGCGCCGAAGTGAGCGGGCCGGTCGCAACGATGACGTTGCTCCAATCGGCCGGCGGCAGGCCTGCGACCTCGCCGCGGGCGATCTCGATCAGGGGATGATCGTTCAGCGCCTTGGTGACGGCCGCTGAGAAGCCGTCGCGGTCCACCGCCAGCGCGCCGCCGGCGGGCACCTGGTTGGCGTCGGCTGCGCGCATGATCAGCGAATCGAGGCGGCGCATCTCGGCATGCAGCAGGCCGACGGCGTTGTTGGCGGCATCGTCCGAGCGGAACGAATTGGAGCAGACGAGCTCGGCAAGCCCGTCGGTGCGATGTGCCTCGGTCATGCGGGTCGGCCGCATCTCGTGCAGCACCACGGGCACGCCGGATTTGGCCACCTGCCAGGCGGCTTCGGAGCCGGCAAGGCCTGCGCCGATGACGTGCACGGTATTTGATTGGGGTCCTGTCATGGGGCGGACAGGTAGCGCTTTTCGGCGGTCAGTGGAATCGCCGAGATCGAGTTTTCTGCCTCCGGATGCGACAACGCCCGCACGAGGCGGGCGCTATCGGTTCGTCCGGTTGAGGCTGAACGATATCAGCCCTGATACTGACCGGCGGCAACGCGCGGGATGTCCGAGCGATCGAGGCCGATATCGGCCAGTTCGCGATCGCTAAGCTGGGACAGCTCGGCAACATTGCGCTGATAGTCCCGGAAAGCCTGGATCATGCGGATGAGCGAGAGCAGCATTGGTAGTCTCCTGTAGTTCGATTCAGCTCTTGCCCGAGCCTCATCGTTGAAACAAATATAAGTGAGAGTGGTGCAGTGCGAAAGTTCCGATGTTGCGATGCAGCTAAGCGCTGGGTGCATGGCATTGGTAACGGTCGATTAACCCAGGAGCACTCCCGCCCAAAGGGTAGGCGGAACGGGAAAAAGTGTACTGAAAATGCCCGTGAATTCACGGATTTACTGCGGATGAGGCGGTTCCACTCAGGGCCAGATAAGTTGCTTTGTGGTCGTCCGCAAGTTGATCGAATAGCTTCTATACCCAAGTCTCGCATGCGCGAATCGCATGATGATCGGGCATTAAGAGTGAACTAAGATTCATTAACAAGCGAGAGGGTACACTTTTGCCAGCCCTGGGCCAGCGGTGCGACTAAACCCTGGCGGATCGACATAACGCGGCGCTGCTGCAGTGCACACACGCCGAACCGTGGGGCTTCTAAGGGGCGCGCGCGAGCTGGGTGGCGAAATAAGCGACAGTCTTCGAGTAGACCTCGCTCTTGTTCCACTGCTGTAGCACCGCGAAATTCGGACTGCCCGGCTGCCAATCCTTACCCTTTTGCCAGCCATAACCGGCGAGATAGTTCGCGGTGGAGGCGAGCACGTCGGGGGCGTTGTGCAGGAGATCGCGCTTGCCATTGCCGTCGAAATCGACAGCGTATTTCATCCATGACGACGGCATGAACTGGGTCTGTCCGAGCTCGCCGGCCCAGGCGCCTTTCATGTCGGCCGGTGCGAGGTCACCGCGCTGGACGATGCGGAGCGCATCCAACAGCTCGGCGCGAAACTGCTCGGCGCGGCGGCAGTCATAAGCCAGCGTCGCCAGCGAGCGGATGGTTGCGAACTTGCCGGTATTGACGCCGAAATCGGTCTCGAGACCCCAGATCGCAACCAGCACCTCGCCAGGCACGCCGTAGGTCTGCTCGATACGCGACAACACCGAGCCGTATTGCTTCATCATGTTGGAGCCGCGCGTCAGGCGCGGCGGCACCATGCGGCCGGAAAACTCCTCGAAGGTCTGGCTGAAGACCTTCTGCGAGCGATCGCGGTTGAGCACGTTCTGATCGAGCGTCACACCGGCGAGCCCGGCGGAAATGGCTTGTTGCGAGACGCCTTTGGCCGCGGCGTCCGTTTTGAAGTCTGCAAGCCACGCGTCGAAATTGCCCGAACCGCAGGCAACAGCGGCGAGCGCTGGCTGGGCGGATAGGATGGACGCGGTGAGGGCTAAGGCTGCGAGGGCGAGACGAGAAATCGTCGGGGTCATTCGAGCAAATAAATTCCGTGAAGTGATCTGAACGGCGGGTGCAATCTCGATGGAAACCGCGGCCAAAGCAAGGCGTATGACAGTGCGCGATCCTGCCCGCACCGGAGCAGGATCGCATGTCACGATATCGTCAGCCGTCGGTCCGATTGCGCCAGGGGAAGAGGTTGGCGGGAAAGTCGGCGGCCGGCTTGCGTGGACGATGCGGCGGAGGCGGCACCGGACGCGCGCCCGGATCGGCTGCGATTACCTTGCGATAGAGATGCCAGGTGGCATGGCCGAGCACGGGGACCACCACGGCAAGGCCGAGGAAGGCGGGAATCGTGCCCAGCGCCAGCAGGACGGCCACGATCAGGCCCCAGGCCGCCATCGGCACCGGGTTCTTCGCGACAACGCGCAGCGACGTCACCATTGCCTCGAACGCGCCGGCATGGCGGTCGAGCATCAGCGGGAACGACACGGCGCTGATGCAGAGCGCGGCAAGGGCGAACAGGAAGCCGGTGCCGCAGCCGACCACGATCAGCCACCAGCCTTGCCGGCTCGTGAGCACGCGCGTCAGAAAATCCGAGATCCCGGATGCGCCTTCATAGCCGAAAGCGGCAACGTAGATCGCCTGCGCGGTCGCAACCCAGGTCACGAACAGGGCCAGCAGCAGCGCGCCGAGACCGAGCATCGCGCCGAAGGAGGGCGAACGCAGCACCTCCATGGCATCCCAGGCGCTGGCCTCCTCATGGCGCTCGCGCCGGCTGGAGAGCTCGTAGAGACCGAGAGCAGCGAACGGGCCGATCAGCGCGAAGCCAGCGGCCAGCGGAAATAACAACGGCAGCACTGAATAGCCCATCACCACGCGGGCAAGCACGAGGCCCAGCACAGGATAGATCACGCAGAGGATGATGGCGTGGCTCGGCACCGCCTTGAAATCGTCCCAGCCGCGCTTGAGCGCATCGTGCAGATCGGAGAGTTGGATGGTTCGGATCACCGGTCCAGCCGCTTCTGCGGTCTGGGCCAAGGTGGGGACATTGCCCTGGTAGAGTGTGGCCATGGTCGCTAGCTCCCTTGCCATGCAGCCGCATCTGGCGCCAGCAAACGGCGCAAGCGGCCGCTATTCTAAGTTTCACGATCCCCAACCAGACGCGAATTCCGGATGGCATCGCGAACTGAACGTCAAGCCTACGCCCATTTGCGAGTCCTGTCCCTCACGCTTGGGTGAGATTCGATGCCGCAGCGCAACCCCGATGATGTCGTTCGGTCGTCATTTCGCCGCAGATAAGCTGATGCTGCGTGCTGGTCCGCGGAACTTTGCGGGCGCAACGACGCAACTTGGTCTATAAGTGCCACTCAAGGCCCTCCAGCGGGTCCTTTTCGGGGAGCAGACATGAGCATTTTCGGGAAAATTATGGGCGCGATCTTCGGTAGCCAGCCAGCTTCCGCCGCGCCCGCAGGCAGCGCACCGTCGGGCAGCGCGCCCGCAGGGCCCGCGCCGGGCGGATCGGCGCCCGCGGCGACGGTGGACGTTGCCTCGATCGTCGACGCGGCGGCCGCCGCGCACAAGGGCGAGAAGCTGGAATGGCGTACCTCGATCGTCGACCTCATGAAGGCGCTCGACATCGATTCCAGCCTCGCCGCGCGCAAGGACCTCGCCAAGGAGCTTGGCTACAGCGGCGACACCAACGATTCCGCGACCATGAACGTCTGGCTGCACAAGCAGGTGATGTCCAAGCTCGCCGCCAATGGCGGCAAGCTGCCGCCGGAGATCAAGCACTGACCGGTCCCCCGGTCGTAACCCAAGGGCCCGCGATCGCGCGGGCCCTTTTGCATTCAGGCGACGAGATCCGCATCTTCCGGATGCCTGTCGAGATAGTCGACGACGAATCCGCAACCGGCGATCACCTTCTTGCCGTCGCGGCGGATCAATTCCAGCGCGCCCTTGACCAGCTCGGAGCCGATGCCGCGGCCGCGCAGCGCGCGCGGCGTCTCGGTGTGGGTGATGATCACCGCCGACGGCGTCAGCCGGTAATTGGCGAAGGCGATTTCGCTGCCGACATCGAGCTCGAAGCGGCTTTTGTCCTTGTTGTCCCGTACCGATGGCGCCATGCAAAATCCTTCCGACCTGCTGCTTGCCTCTGATCTAGGCGCCTGAACCGGCCCTTGCCAAGGTGCGACCAAGAGGGATTGCCGCAGGGGAGATATCCGGAAAATGCGTGTCCCGCTCAGCCTCCTGGCGCTGCTCGCCGCGCTGATCTCGCCGGCTCCGGCGTCCGCGGCAGGCGGTCCGGCCTGGGAGGCCTGCGTCGGATTGGCCAGCACGCCGGACGAGCGGATCAAGGCTTGCTCGACTGTGGTCGATACCAAGAGCGAAACCGGACCTCGGCTCGCCGGCGCTTATTGCAATCGCGGTCATGGTCTGACGGAGAAGCGCGAGCTCGACGCGGCGCTGTCCGATCTCGACGATGCGGTCAGGCGCGACCCCGGCTATGCCTGCGCCTACAACAATCGGGGCCGTGTCTACAGTTTCAAGCGCGACTATGATCGCGCCATCGCCGATTACGACTTGGCCATCAAGCTCGATCCGTCGCTGGCGCTGGCCTACAGCAATCGCGGCGAGTCGCGTTTCAACAAGGGCGATCTCGACGGTGCGTTCGCGGACTTTGACGCCGCGATCAAGCGCGATCCCAAATACGCCATGGCCTACGCCAATCGTGCGTTGGTGTCTTACCGCAGGCGCGACATGGCGCACGCCATCGCCGACTATACCACGCGGATCAAGCTTGCGCCCGATCTGCTCGCCTATATCGATCGCGGCAACGTCTATCGCGATAGCGAGCAGCTCGATCGCGCCGCCGCCGATTATGGCGAGGCGATCCGCGTTGCGCCGACCGACGCGCGCGGTTGGCGCAATCGCGGCATGATCCGGCTCTATCAGGGCGACAGCAAGGGCGGCCTTTCCGACTACGACAAGGCGCTGCAATACGATCCCTCCGACGTGTTCTCGTGGAGCAACCGCGGACAGGCTAAGCTGCGGCTCGGCGACAAACAGGGCGCGATTGCCGATTTCAGGAAGGCGCTGGAATTGAAGCCGGGCCTGCCGACCGCACAGGAGTCATTGCGGAAGCTCGGGGCGTTGTAGCTCCCGGTCGCTTCTCGCGACGACGGGGCCGGACTTCCACCAGGTCCTGATCGTCCGGAGGTTTCAATCGGTCGCCTTGGCGAGCCTGGAATCCTCGGACTGCGCCTGCGGGCGCAGGCATCCCTGGCAGATGACGAGGGAACGGTTGACCCTGGCGTCCTGTTCCGCCTCGATGCCGTCCTGCGCCTGCCACCATTCCTTCGAGTAGGGTTTAAGCCCTGCTTGCGAGCTGTTGCGCTCGGATCGGGCCGTGCGTGCTGGTCCTGAGGGAGCGCGCGGGTGATTGGGATTTTCGCCAGCGCCGTCCCAGGCATAGCGCGCAGGCGTGAAGGCGGGACCGGAGGCGAGGTGCGCTTGTGGGCCCACGGCACATCCGGCAAGCGCCAACGACAACAGGAGGAGGGCGGGCGCTTTGACCATGATGCGGCACTCTGTACGCGAGAACTGAGCGAGGTTGCGCCGATCATGTTTAAAATTTCCTGAACGGTGGGATGGGCTGCGCTGCGCCCGGCAGCCTTGCAGGGGTCGTGGCGATGGCGATAAATGGGCTGCAATGAGCGGGCGGCTTGCGTGCCGTCCGCCGCCGAAGAGGAAGCCCGATGCAGCCCCTGCGCATGTCCCGCCGCGTCATGAATCTCGCTCACATGCTGACCCAGAATGCGCGGCGGCATAGGGCGCGTCCCGGTTTCGTCTGGGGTGACAGATGCTGGACCTGGCGGGAGATCGACGCGCAGGTCTCGGCGCTGGCGGCGGCGCTCGCTGCGCGGGGCATCGCGAAGGGCGACCGCATCCTCGTCCATTCCAAGAACGGCGACGAGATGTTCTTCTCGATGTTCGCGGCGTTCCGGCTCGGCGCGGTCTGGGTACCCACCAATTTCCGACTGATGCCGGACGAGGTGACTTATCTTGCGCAGGCCTCCGGCGCGAAGGCGTTTCTGTGCCACGTCGATTTTCCTGAACACGCCGCGGCCGTGAGCGGTGGCGCGCTGGAATTCACCTGGAGCATCGACGGTCGGGCGCCATTTGCCGAGACGTCGGTTGCGGATGCCGTCGCGTCGCGCGCTGGCAGCGTGGTCGAGAACGTTGCGGTCGAGCACGACGATCCCTGCTGGTTTTTCTTCACGTCGGGGACCACCGGCCGCTCCAAGGCTGCGGTGCTCACCCACGGGCAGATGGGTTTTGTCGTCACCAACCATCTCGCCGATCTCACGCCCGGCGTCACCGAAGCGGATGCTTCGCTGGTGGTGGCGCCGCTGTCGCATGGCGCCGGCGTGCATCAGCTGGTTCAGACCGCGCGTGGCGTTTGCACCGTGCTGCTCCCGACGGAGAAATTCGATATCGACGAGGCGTTCCGCCTGATCGAGACGCATCGGGTCAGCAATCTCTTCGTGGTGCCGACCATTCTGAAGATGATGGTCGAGCATCCCGCCGCCGACAAATACGACCATTCCTCGCTGCGCCAGGTGATCTATGCGGGTGCGCCTATGTATCGCGAGGACCAGAAGGCTGCGCTGAGGAAGCTCGGCAAGGTCATCGTGCAGTATTTCGGTCTCGGCGAGGTGACCGGCAACATCACCGTGCTGCCGGCGGCGCTGCATGATCCCGAGGACGGGCCGCACGCGAAGATCGGCACCTGTGGCTTCGAGCGTACCGGCATGCAGGTCTCGATCCAGGACGACGAGGGCCGCGAACTCGGCGCCAACCAGAGCGGGGAGATCTGCGTGATCGGCCCCGCCGTGCTTGCCGGCTACTACGACAATCCCGAAGCCAATGCGAAGGCGTTCCGCAATGGCTGGTTCCGCACTGGCGATCTCGGCCACATGGACGAGGAGGGGTTCGTCTACATCACCGGACGAGCCTCCGACATGTACATCTCCGGCGGCTCCAACATCTATCCACGGGAGATCGAGGAGAAAATCCTGACCCATCCTTGCGTCGGCGAGGTCGCGGTGCTCGGTGTGCCCGATGCGACCTGGGGCGAGGTCGGCGTTGCCGTCTGCGTCGCCCGCGAAGGCGCAAAGCCGGTGAGCGAAGCGGAGATGGCGGCATTCCTCAGCCCCAAGGTGCCGCGCTACAAGATGCCGAAGCGGTTCTTCTTCTGGGAGGCCTTGCCGAAATCCGGCTACGGCAAGATTCCCAAACGGATGGTTCGCGACGAGCTCGAGGCGCGCGGGCTGCTCGATCTCGACAAGACGCGGGCGGGCTGAGCGAAAGTCATGCGCAGCATCAAGCAGCCCGGCGCGCCGGTCGCCGAACGCATCCAATGGGTGGAGGCGAGGGGACGCGCTTTCTCCTTCACGCTTCGAGCAGGTCTGCCGCTGTTGGAGGCGGCGCGCCGCGGTTTTGCCGCGGAGGGATTCGCCGGCGGCGTGCTCAGCTTCGGGCGCGGCGCGCTCGGGCCGTTCGCCTATGTCATGCCGGCGCTGTCGAAGACCAGCGAGAACGCCGCGTTCTATAGCGACACTTTCCGGCCGGGCGGCGTGACGCGCACCAGGCTCGGCAGCATGACGCTGGGCACGCGCGATGGCGCGCCGTTCTTTCATTGCCATGGGCTGTGGACGGAGCCCGATGGCCGCGACAGTGGCGGCCACATGCTGCCGGACGAGACTGACGTCGCCGAGCCGTTCGAGGTCGAGGCCTTCGGCATCGATGGTGCGATGTTTGCCGCCGAACCCGATCCCGAGACCAACTTCAAGCTGTTCGGGCCGGTGCCGGCTGCGAGCACCGGCGCACGCACGACCAGCCGCGCTTTCGCGCTGCGGCTGCGCCCCAATCAGGATTTCGCCATCTGTCTCGAAGACTTCTGCCGCGCGCAAGGCATCGCGCGCGCCAGGATCCACGGCGGCGTCGGCTCGACCATCGGCGCCCGCTTCAGCCATGGCGGCGTGACCGAGCCCTTCGCGACCGAGCTTGCGGTCACCGGCGGCACGATTGCGGCCGGCGCCTCCGGAGCGCTCGAAGCCGCACTCGACGTCGCCCTGATCGACTACACCGGCGGCATGGCGGAGGGCCGTCTGGTCCGTGGCGACAATCCCGTGCTCATGACCATGGAGCTGGTGCTCGAGGTGTTGGACTAGTCCCGGCGGGCGACCGTCAGTGAGTGCGTAGCTTGGCAATGGCCAGATATGTGGAGTCACTGATCCCCGAACCGGATCCCTGAAAGAGGTTGAGCAGGGGGGATTGACCCTGACCGGTGCTCTGGCTGTTTCTGATGTCATACATGGCGGAGAAACGGTTCAGCAGCTTTGTAACCTTCGCGGGATCGGACAGGTCCTTGATCTTCATGAATCTGTCCACGAACTTGGCCTGCTGGTCGATCGGCATCGCCGCCATCGAGTCAGGCAGATCGAAGGTGGTCCTGAACACCTCCGAAAGAGCCTTGTCGGCAAGGATGTCGTACGCGGATGTGATGTCCCCCGCCTTTCGCTGGAAATAGAGCGCCAGGCGCACGCCGGGATTCGCATCGCCTTGCTGCTGCTCCAGGCTTTGCTCGACATAGTTCGCCTGTGTTTCCCGAAACTGATCCCGCTTCTGCGGCCCCATCATCGGAAGACGCGCGACGTTGCCTTGACTGTCGAAATTGAACGACGCCGCGATTTCGGCAAAGCGAGGATCGCTTTCGGTGTTCGCGAAGCTCTTTGGATCGTTCAGATCGGAGCTGAAGATCTTCTTGAGAAATTCGGTGCTGACCTTCCTGGGATCCAGACCCTTGGCCAGGAGAATGAAATCGACCATCGGCCTGTTTGCGAGAAGATCGGAAACACTGTCGATGCCGGCGATGGCCTGCTGATATTCCGACGCATCCTTCGTGGCCTGGGCCCGAACTGCGGCCTGCTGCTGGGGCGTTGCCGTGCTGGCGCTCTTCACCGCTCCAATGACGTAGTCCTTCGCGATCTGGAGGACTTCAGCCGAGTCCTGAGCCACCAAGGGGGTGGTCAGATTGCCCTTTGCGTCGAAGTTGAAGGCGCGGGCCAGCTCCAGATATCGATTGTCCTTGAGGGTATAGACGTAGCTTTTGGGGTCGTTGATGTCGCTTTCGAGCACGGCCTTGACAGTCGCCGGCGAGACGTTTGCGGGATCGAGGCCGACGGCTCCCAGCGCAAAATCATAAACGCCCGGTGTCGATACGAACGCCTGGACTGAATTGATCTTGAGGATGGCGGTTCTGAATTGCCTGATTGCAAAGGCTTCGTTCAACGGGCTTGCCGCCGAATAGACGGCGGACTTGCTGTCGTCGAACCTCTGTTTCGTGATGGTGACATTTGCAGCAGTCTGCGCCGACACGCCTGACGGAAGCGACCCGTCGGAGGAAAACTCGAACGCACCTGCCAGGTCGACGAACCCGCCAATCGATCCTATCTGGTCGCTGAGGCTGGAAATGCTGCTCGCATATGACTCCAAATGATGCTTTTCGACCAGGATCTGCACGTTCAACTGGGTCACATTCGCGCCCGGTTGCGATAATTGGGCGGTGTAGTCGGCGATCCTTGAATTGGCCGCGGTGACATCCGATCGGGCTTGAGCAAGATCGGCGTTGAGGCCACTCAACTGAGAGGCGAAAGTGGTGTTGACGTAGCTGTTGGGATCGGATGGATCGCTGCGCAAGACCTGGCTTATCGTGTCACGCGACCACTTGCTTTGATCGATCCCGTACGCCGAATAGACGTAGTTGCGAAGACGGTCGTTGTTCAGGAGCTGGTCTGAACTGCTGATGTTGCCGATTTCGGCACTGTAATAATTCGAGTCGCCGGCAAGTGCATCGACCTGGCTCTTCCTGGTCGCCGTGTACAGGCCGATCATCTCGTCGGTCTGGTTCTCCGATTGCGCAACCGGCGTTGCACTGCCATTGAAGGAAAATGCCGCGGCGAACTCGCGGTAACGCTTGTCGACCAGCTTGTTGACAAAGCTGTTTGCGTCGGAAAGGTCGCTCTCCAGCACCTTTTTCATGAACGCTTTGGCGTAGGCCATGTCTTCGAGGCCGTATGCCTTCGTTGCATAATGATAAAGGCGATAGTCTTTCATGAAGTCGTCGACGGACTTCACCTTGCCGATGTGGGCTTTGTAATAGGCGGCTTCTCGCGCCACGTCCTGTTGCTGTTCGACCCGCGTCAGGGATTGCTTGAGATTGCGCGTGATGTAGCTGTAGCTGAAATAGGTTGATACCATCGCGCACTCCTCGCGGCTATTGCGGTCTCGGACGTCCGTCAATCATTGCGGGGTCGTGAGGTGGGGCTGGCCTCATGCCGGCAAACTGTCTGAGCTGCGTCTTCCCAGGACGATTCCGTTTGACAAGCTGAGGTTACAATTTGCGTCCGATGCTGCATGACGAGTTTTGTTGCCGTTTGTTTCTGTCTGTTTCCCAGATGCAGCTTTCGCGAGGCTTTCGTGCTTGGCATGTTGCGGTCGCCAGCGCGCCAGATAAAGTTCCACGCTCGTGTCCCGGACAAGCTGCAACGCGTAAGCGTTGCGGCGTAGAGCGGGGACCCAGAAGCCGTGCATTTGCCGCTGCGTGGGCCCCGGCTCTGCGGCGCACCGCCGAAGGGGCGTTGCGCCGCGTCCGGGGCACGCGCCCAAAATCCATCTTCGTATTTCAATCCACAGAGTCCGCGCACCTTCGCCTTCTCGCGGCCTGTGCGGCCCGAGCTTTGCGGCATTCTTTGCCCCAAAAATGCCGAGGGCGCAGGGAAGGCCGGGTGCCGGCTGGCACCCACGGTCCACTGTGCGAAGGTTGCGCTACAAGAGGCTGCACAGCGGCATACAGGTGAAGCCCAACACACGGCCTTCCCTGCGCAGTGGTTTGACGGCTTATGTCGTGATCTCCCCGGGGAGCGATGCACTATTGCCCCCGTCGCCTTGCGGATGGCTGATGCGGATGCCCGGTCGGGCCGCCCACATCACCACAAGACTTGACGCACAGACCCCGGGCGTCAGGACCACACGATCTTGCCGTACGCGGATCACACCGGTCGTGTGCGCGACGCCTTCGTTCACGGTTGCCCGCCCTGCGAAGCCTTCGCGCCGGTGTGGCCCACGTCCACCACGTCCCATCCCGCGTTCGTGACGATCGCGATCCGCCCCTCGGCCGGGTTGGGATGGCTTTCTATACGATAATCCGAAATACGGATAAAGAGAAATATTTTTGCCGATCGTGGTTGACCCGCTTATTGGGTGTTTTGCCCGCCGGGCGGCAAGGGGTTGTGGGGCGCGCGGACGCCTGCCGCAACGTGGCCACGAACGGGTCTCCCCTCGGCCGCAAAATGCGCTACCATGATCCCAGCGCGCATCAAGTCGCGCATGATCAATGAGACGCATGAGGAAACGAGATGAGGGTGACGATTGGACGCCGCACGGTCTTGGGCGTAGTACTGACTGCTGCGGGCGCGGCAGCTTTGACGGCGGCGTTTGGCCCGGCTTCGACATCGGCCTGGGCCCACGGGCCGACCCGGCAGAAGGTCCGCGAATCCATCGAGATCAACGCCGCCCCGGCCAAGGTGTGGGCCGCAATGGGCAATTTCCAGGACATGAGCTGGCTGCCGCCTGTTACCAAGACCGAGGGCGAGAAGGGCAACGAGATCGGCGCGACGCGGAAGCTGACGCTGACGGGAGGCGCGACCGTCGACGAAGAGCTCTACAAGTTTGACGCCGCCGCGATGAGCTATTCCTACCGGATCACCAATGTGGACGTGAAGGTGCTGCCGGTCACCAATTATTCCTCGACGCTCACCGTCACGCCGAGCGCCGACGGCAAGGCCTCGACCCTGGAATGGGCCGGCGCGTTCTACCGCGGCTTTCCCAACAACGATCCGCCGCCGGAGCTGAGCGACGAGGCGGCTAAGACTGCGGTGAGCGGGCTCTACAAGGCCGGCCTCGAGTCGTTGAAGAAGAAGATCGAGAGCGGAAGCTGACCGTGCGGGCGTTGGTCCTGGCGGCGCTCGCTGCCAGCCTTTACCGTGCCGCTCTCGGCAGCGCGTGCGCCGACGAGGCGTTCGTGACCAACCAGCTCAGCGACGATTTGATGGTGGTGGACCTCGCCACCGCGCGCAGCGTCGCGACCATCCCGATCGGCGGCAAGCCGGCGGGCGTGGCCGTTAGCGCGGACGGGCGCTTTGCCTATGTCACGAGCCCGGACGCCAAGGCCGTAACGGTGGTGGACGCAGCAACGCGGCAGATTGCAGGGCGGATCGAGGTCGGCGGCGGGCCGCTTGGCATTGCCGTCGCGCCGGATGGCCGCACCGTCTATGTCGCGGACTGGTACGCAGCCGCCGTGCGGGTGATCGACGCTGCGAGCCGCAGCGTCACGGCCAGCATCGCGGTCGGCGCCTCGCCGTCGGGGCTCGCAGTGACGCCAGACGGCAAGCTGCTGCTCTCGGCCGACCGCGACGACGACAGCGTCTCGGTGGTGGACATCGCGACCCGCCAGCGCAAGGCGACCATCAAGGTCGGCACCCGTCCGTTCGGCGTCACCATCGATGCCGAAGGCAAGCGGGCCTACACCGCCAATGTCGGCTCCAACGACGTCTCCGTGATCGACATCGCCGCTGGGTCCGAGACCGGCCGCGTGCCGGTCGGGATGCGCCCCTATGCGGTGGCGCTGGCGCAGGGCCGCGGCTTCGTCACCGACCAATATGGCGGCACTGTCAGCGTGTTCGATCTGGCGACCTTGAAGCCGATCAAACGCATCAATGTCGGCGATTATCCCGAAGGCATCGCCGCGACCGCCGACGGCAAGCGCATCATCGTCGCCTGCTGGGAGAGCAACACGCTCGACATCATCGACGCGGTCGAGCTAAAGGTGATCGGCGAAGTCAAGACCGGCGACGGCCCGCGCGCGTTCGGGGCGTTTTTGCGCAGGACGGAGTAGGGGCGTCGTAGCCCGCATGAGCGGAGCGACTTGCGGGACAGGCTCTCCTCATCCACCGCCGTTCCCGGATATCGCTTCGCTCATCCGGGCTACTGCACCGGGGCACAGCGTCCATACAATCTCATCCATCTGCTCAAACATGTGATCCGGCGCCTGCGCCCGCAGCGCCGCCGGCGCCGCATAACCCCAGCCCACCGCTCCGCAGGCAATTCCCACCGTCCGTGCCGCCTCGATGTCGCGCACCTCGTCGCCGATCGCGATGACCTTGCCCGGCTCCACGCCGGCGCGGCGGATGACCCGTCGGAATTTCGAAGGCTTGCCAAAGATCGACGCGGCGCAGTCGAAATGCGCGAACAGCGCGGCGGCCTCGCCGAGTTTTTCGCGCGCATTCGCTTCGCTGTCCGATGTCACCAGTGCGAGCTGCACGCCGTTACCGGCCAGTGTTTTCAGCATCGTCTCGACGCCCGAAAACAGCGAAATCTCGGCGGCCGCCTCTCCCTTCAGCCGCCGCGCATGCCGCGCGATCGCCGGCAGCTTCCACAAGGGCACCTCGAGCCGGCTGAGAATCTCGCGCGACGAAGCATGCCGCAGCCCCTCGACATCCTCATCGGCGACGCGGCGGAAGCCGAAGCGGTCGGCGACGTCGTTGATGGTGCGCAGGAACCACGGGAAGCTGTCAGCCAGCGTGCCGTCGAGATCGAAGATGGCGAGGGAGTAGGGCATGGAGACGAAGCTACACCGCTAGGCTTTCCACACCGCTTCCTCGGTCCATCCGAGTTGGTCGAATTCGGTGGCCCTGAGCGGCGCCTCTCCCTCGGCGAAGAACTCGTCTAGCTGGGGCGGGGTAACGTGCGTTTCGGACAGCATCGCGTGGGCTTGTCCGCGATGATGAATTTGATGCTGGAACAGATGCATGAGCAGCCGGTCGCGACGTTCGATCTGCACGCGGGTGTCGCGGTTGATCCGCACGAGACCGTCGAGAAGCTCGGGCGTCAGTCCATCGCAGACGGCAATCAAGCGCTTGTCGATCGCGGCTTGCTCGGGCTTCAGCGCGGCAAGTGAAAGGTGGGGCACCTGGTTCTTCCAAGCCGCCGGTCCCAGCCATCCGCCCTCCAGCGCATCGACATAGAAGAGGTCTATGACATGGATGTGGTTGAGCGTGCGCTGCAGGCTTGGAAAGAAGCCGGTTCGTGCGGCTTCGAAGTCAGCCTGAGACAGCGCGGCGCAAGCAGTGAGCAGCCGGTGGTTCGCCCAAGCATTATTGTGGGCGAACGCACGATAGGTTTGCAGAAGTCCTGCAGGCAAAAGCGACCTCCCTCAGACAATGTGTCGGCACGCTCCCGCTGCGTAACCTACTCCGCCGCCTCGCTCGCCGCGCGTCTCCGCTTCGGCTTCCGCGCCTTCGCCAGCACCGGTGCCAAAAACTTCCCCGTGTAGCTCCGCGGCGCTTTCGCGATGTCTTCCGGGGGGCCCCAGGCGACGATCTCGCCGCCGCCGTCGCCGCCTTCGGGGCCGAGGTCGATGACCCAGTCGGCGGTCTTGATGACTTCGAGATTGTGCTCGATGACGACGACCGTGTTGCCCTGCGCGACCAGCTCGTGCAGCACCTCCAGGAGCTTCTTGACGTCGTGGAAATGCAGGCCGGTGGTCGGCTCGTCCAGGATGTAGAGCGTGCGGCCGGTGGCGCGCTTTGACAGCTCCTTTGCGAGCTTGACGCGCTGGGCTTCGCCGCCCGAGAGCGTCGTGGCCTGCTGGCCGACATGGATGTAGTCGAGGCCGACGCGATGCAGCGTCTGGAAGGTCTCGCGCACCCGCGGGACCGCCTTGAAGAACTCGGCCGCTTCCTCGACGGTCATGTCGAGCACGTCGGCGATGCTCTTGCCCTTGAACAGGACCTCCAGCGTCTCGCGGTTGTAGCGCTTGCCCTTGCAGACGTCGCAGGTGACGTAGACGTCGGGCAAGAAGTGCATCTCGATCTTGATGACGCCGTCGCCCTGGCAGGCCTCGCAGCGGCCGCCCTTGACGTTGAAGGAGAAGCGGCCGGGTTCGTAGCCGCGCGCCTTCGACTCGGGCAGGCCGGCGAACCATTCGCGGATCGGCGTGAAGGCACCGGTATAGGTCGCGGGATTGGAGCGTGGCGTGCGGCCGATCGGCGACTGGTCGATGTCGATGATCTTGTCGATGTGCTCGAGGCCCTCGATGCGGTCGTGCGGCGCGGCGCCCTCGCTGGCGTTGTTCAGCTTGCGGGCGATCGCCTTGTACAGCGTGTCGATCAGCAGCGTCGACTTGCCGCCGCCGGAGACGCCGGTAACGCAGGTGAACAGGCCGAGCGGGATTTCGGCCGTGACGTTCTTGAGGTTATTGCCGCGCGCATTGACCACCTTGATGGTGCGGCGATGGTTCGGCGGGCGCCGCTCCGGCACCTCGACCTCAAGCTCGCCGGTCAGATATTTGCCGGTCAGCGAGTTGGGGTTGCGCATGATCTCGGCGGGCGTGCCTTCGGCGATGATGTTGCCGCCATGCATGCCGGCACCGGGGCCGATGTCGAGCACGTGGTCGGCGAGCAGGATCGCGTCCTCGTCATGCTCGACCACGATCACGGTGTTGCCGAGGTCGCGAAGTCTCTTGAGGGTATCGAGCAGGCGCGCGTTGTCGCGCTGGTGCAAGCCGATCGAGGGCTCGTCCAGCACATAGAGCACACCTGTCAGGCCCGAGCCGATCTGCGAGGCCAGGCGGATGCGCTGGCTCTCGCCGCCGGAGAGCGTGCCGGAGGAGCGGGACAGCGTGAGATAGTTGAGGCCGACGTCGAGCAGGAAGGTGAGGCGCTCGCGGATCTCCTTGAGGATGCGGCCGGCGATCTCGTTCTGCTGGGTGTTCAGCGCCTCCGGCACGGTCTCGAACCATGCGCCGGCGCCCTTCACTGACATCTCGGAGATGTCGCCGATATGCTTGCCGCCGATCTTGACGCAGAGCGCCTCGGGCTTGAGCCGAAAGCCGTGGCACGCCTCGCAGGGCACGTCGTGGAAGTACTTCGCCAGCTCCTCGCGCGCCCACTCGCTCTCGGTCTCGCGATAGCGGCGGTTGATGTTGGTGATGACGCCCTCGAACGGCTTCTTGGTGTCATAGGAACGGACGCCGTCCTCGTAGGAGAACTTGATCTCGTCCTCTCCGGAGCCATGCAGGATCGCGTTCTGCGTCTTCTTGGGCAGATCCTTCCATTTGGTGGTCAGCGTGAACTTGTAATGCTTGCCGAGCGCCGTCAACGTCTGAATGTAATAGGGCGACGAGGACTTGGCCCAGGGCGCGATCGCGCCCTTGCCGATGGCTAGCTCCTTGTCGGGGATGACGAGGTCCTCGTCGACATGCTGCTCGACGCCGAGGCCGCCGCAGGCGGGGCAGGCGCCATAGGGATTGTTGAACGAGAACAGCCGGGGCTCGATCTCGGGGATGGTGAAGCCGGAGACAGGGCAGGCGAACTTTTCCGAGAACAGCATGCGCTCGGGTCCGCTCTTGTCGTGGATCTTAGCCGTCTTCTTTTTCTCTTCCGCGGGTGCTGTTGCAGCCGGCGCGTCCGCGAATTCGATGACGGCAAGACCCTCGGCGAGCTTCAGCGCGGTCTCGAAACTTTCGGCGAGGCGCTGGCCGATGTCGGGGCGCACCACGATGCGGTCGACGACGACGTCGATGTCGTGCGGGAATTTCTTGTCGAGCACAGGGGCTTCCGCGAGCTCGTGGAAGGCGCCGTCGATCTTGACGCGCTGAAAGCCCTTCTTGAGCCATTCGGCGAGCTCTTTGCGGTACTCGCCCTTGCGGCCGCGCACGACCGGCGCGAGCAGATAGAGCCGGGAGCCCTCCGGCAGCGCCAGCACGCGGTCGACCATCTGCGAGACGGTCTGGCTCTCGATCGGCAGGCCGGTGGCGGGCGAATAGGGTACGCCGACGCGCGCCCACAGCAGGCGCATGTAGTCGTAGATTTCGGTCACCGTGCCGACGGTGGAGCGCGGGTTTTTCGATGTCGTCTTCTGCTCGATCGAGATCGCCGGCGACAGGCCGTCGATCTGGTCGACGTCGGGCTTCTGCATCATCTCCAGGAACTGGCGGGCATAGGCCGATAGCGATTCGACGTAGCGGCGCTGGCCCTCGGCATAGATGGTGTCGAACGCGAGGGAGGATTTGCCGGAGCCTGACAGCCCCGTGAACACGACGAGCTTGTCGCGGGGAATTTCGACGTCGACGTTCTTGAGGTTGTGCTCGCGCGCGCCACGGATCGTAATCGCGCGCAGGTGTGCTCCCGCGTTCTGTTGTTGGCGCTTCGCCTTGATCACTTCATCCATCCTGGTGGTCCTCAGGGAATCCAAAAGCGCGCGATCGCGCCAACTTGAAAGGCGCGCATCGCCCGGAACCGGGATCGGCGCCGATGGGTAAGTAAGCGAACGTAGGAAGAACAGGGACGGATTTCCAGTGGCGTTTGCGAATCGTCAACGGATTGTTGGCGCGCTGGCGGCATCTGGCAGGAGCACGGCTTGCGGAACTGCGCGTGACCGGTCCCGTTCAAACAAAAAGGCCGGCGCGAGGCCGGCCTTTCGTAACACGATGGCGTCGATAGCGAAGATCAGTACTTCGCGACGATCGGGCCCCCGAAGTGATAGTTCACGCCGACCTGCACGGTGTGAAACTCGAGCGTGCCGGTGGGCAGGGCGCCCGAGAAGTAGGTCTCGCCGCCGAGGCTGCGAAAGAGGTACTCGCCCTTGACCGACCACTGCGGAGCGAAGAACGCTTCGACGCCCGCACCGACGGTCCAGCCGGAGTGCCACTTGCTGTCGGAAGCGGTCACGCCGAGCGCGCTGATGCTGAGCTTGTTGTCGATCCAGGCGTAACCACCGGTGCCGTAGAACAGGACGTTGTTGACGGCGTAGCCGATGCGGCCGCGCACGGTGCCCATCGCATCGGTCTTCGAGCTGAGGGTGGTGCTGACGAGGCCGAAGCCGGGGACGGCAACGGGGCCGGTGACCGACGCGCTGACGTCCGCCCAGGCGCCATCGGCCTCGACACCGAACACGACGTTGCCGGTCTGCCAGTTGTAGCCGGCAGTACCGCCGACGAAGCCGCCCTTCATCTTCGGGTCGGTCGAGGAATTTTCCCAGGCGCCGCCACCGACGATACCGAGGTAGAAGCCGGTCCAGTTGTAGACCGAAGCCATGGCCACCGGAGCCTTGGTGTAGGGGCGCGCCGCCAGATCAGCGGCCGAAGCCGGGGCAGCGAGTGCGAACAAACAGGCCGAAGCCAACCAAATCTTTTTCATCTTCAGTAATCCCAGTCCCAGTTTCTGTTGTCCCTCCCTGTCCCGGAAGAGCATCGGACGCCGTGGTCCAACTGATATCGTCCATACACCGGTGAAGCCGCAAGTTGTGTCACTGAAAAGCAACAGCGATCGGAAAACGGAACGGCTATTGACCTATTGATATCGCAGAACCGCACAGCAAAAGGCCGGCACGAGGCCGGCCTTCGAAGTGCTCTATTCCAGCGCGATCAGTACTTTGCGATGACCGGACCGCCCCAGCGATAGTTCAAGCGGACGAGGCCCATGTCGACGTCCTGGCGAATCCGGTCGCTGCCGAAAACCGCACCCGCGGGCGTTGTGAAGCCGATCGTGCGATCGCCAAGGAAGATGTGGTCGTATTCAAAGCCCAGCGACCAGTTGGGAGCGAAGCCGAACTCCAGACCGGCCCCGACCGTGCCACCCCAGCGAGTCTCCCGCGCCGAGGCCAGCAGCGCGCCCGCGCCGGGCGTGCCCGCCGCAGCGTAGATGTCGTATTTGTCGCCGACGACGGCGGCGCCGCCCTTCACGTAAAGCAGCACGTTGTTCCAGGCGTAACCGATCTGACCGGTGATGAGCCCGAAAGAGTCGATGCGGGAACGGTTGCGATCACCCGTGACCAGGGCGGTGCCGGGGAAAAGTGTGCTCACGTTGTCGCCCCGGAAGTCGGCCCAGTTGCCTTGGCCTTCGAGGCCGAACACCCAATTGGTGGACTGCCAGCGATAGCCGATCTGGCCACCGACCGTGCCGCCGACCGCGTTATGGCAGCCTTCCCCGACCAAAACGCCGGTCGCGGGCGTGACGAAGTCCCAGCACGTGTGGCTCGAGCCACCGCCGCCGTTGATGCCGATGTAGAAGCCGCTCCAATCGTAGATGGTGGCAATCGCCGGCGCCGGAGCCTTGGTGTAGGGACGCGCGGCAAGATCCGCCGCGCTCGCGGGAGCCGACAGGCCCATCGCCACTGCACTGATTGCACCAATAAGAAGCTTATTCATTGCCAGTCTCCCCAGGTTCGTCCGCTTCTTTCTTCCCCGAAGCGGTTGATCAGGCACGAGGGCCCATATGATTTAAGTCCGAGGAAACCGTAGCTCTGCGGAGCGGCAAAGTCCGTCTCCGAAATGCAACAAGAACGGGGCCGTGCGAGGACCCACAACTTGCTGAATGTTAAGTTCTTTCCTTCGCTTTTGGGAACCTACAAAGGTTCCAATCGACGCGTGCCTTCCCGCAGTACATTGGCCGATCGACGCCACATATTCGATGCGGAAGTTCGCCAAGAACAAATCTGGAACATGCCGGAGGTCGATGCTATATGTGGGGATAACCGGAGGGGCGACGGACTGATCGTCGTCCGCAAGCGTTCGGCGAGCGTATAGGGTCGCCTCAACAGGCACGGTGGAGCGCGGGGAGCGGACCGGCCTTCTTGAATTCAGTGGCATTCGGAGCGGAGAGCGGAGATGGCGGGAAGCGTCAACAAGGTCATTCTGGTTGGAAATCTCGGCAAGGATCCTGAAATCCGCCGCACCCAGGACGGGCGGCCGATCGCCAATCTGAGCGTCGCCACCTCGGAGACCTGGCGCGACAAGGCGACCGGCGAGCGCAAGGAAAAGACCGAGTGGCACCGCGTCGTGATCTTCAATGAAGGGCTCTGCAAGGTCGCCGAACAGTATCTGAAGAAGGGCGCCAAGATTTACGTCGAGGGTGCGCTCCAGACCCGCAAATGGACCGACCAGAGCGGTGTTGAAAAGTACTCGACCGAAGTCGTGCTGCAGGGCTTCAACTCCACCCTGACGATGCTGGACGGCCGTAGTGGCGGCGGGGGAGGCGGCAGCTTCGGCGACGAGCCGGGCGGCGATTTCGGCTCCTCCGGTCCGGTCAGCAGCGCGCCGCGGCGACCCGTTGCCGCCGGCGGCGGTGGCCGCAACAGCGACATGGACGACGACATCCCGTTCTGAGCGATTCCGTTCTGAGAACGAGGCATATCGATGCGGAGGCGCCGGCCGCGTGGGCGGCGCTTCTCATCTCGTGTCAAAAAATCCCACTAATCGGCAGGACGGGCTCGGGATTTCCGGGCCCGCTTCATGTTTGGGGTGAGCTCGGATTGCGGCTTGGCAAACGCGCTGACGGGGCAAGCTCGCCGGTCGGTTTTCCACGTGTTACCGGCGATTTTGCAAGGCCGATGCGGGGGCTGCCCGAGGCACCGCTCGCAAGGGCTTAAGTTGTTGGAAAAATAGGCGGAAAAAGCGCTTCCCAGATCCCCGCGAGGGTGGTTATCAGAGGCTCGATGCGCTATATGATTCCCAGATAAAACCTCATCGGATTTCCCCTTGGCTGACGACGACGACAAGCCCGGCGACCAGCCGGCGCAACCCTCGGATATTCGCCCCGTCTCCATCTTCGAGGAGATGAAGAAGTCCTATCTCGACTACGCCATGAGCGTGATTGTGGCGCGTGCGCTGCCTGACGCCCGGGACGGCCTGAAGCCGGTGCATCGGCGCATCCTGTACTCGATGAACGAGCAGGGGCACACGCCGGACAAGAAGTACGTCAAGTCCGCCCGCGTGGTCGGTGACGTCATCGGTAAATATCATCCGCATGGCGACCAGTCGATCTACGACGCCATGGTCCGGATGGCGCAGGACTTCTCCATGCGCGTGCCGCTGATCGACGGTCAGGGCAATTTCGGCTCGGTCGACGGCGATCCTCCGGCTGCCTATCGTTATACTGAAGCCCGATTGACGAAGGTGGCGCTGGCTCTGCTGGCCGACATCGACAAGGACACGGTCGACTTCCAGCCGAACTACGACAACAACGAGACCGAACCGTCGGTCTTGCCGGCCAAGTTCCCGAACCTGCTCGTCAACGGCGCCGGCGGCATCGCAGTCGGCATGGCGACCAACATCCCGCCGCACAATCTCGGCGAAGTCATCGACGCCTGCGTCGCGCTGATCGACAACCCCGCGCTCACCATCGACGAGCTCATCAACATCGTGCCGGGACCGGATTTCCCGACCGGCGGCGTCATCCTCGGACGGCAGGGCATCCGCGCCGCCTATCACCTCGGGCGCGGCTCGGTCATGATGCGCGGCAAGGTCGCGATCGAGACCATCCGCAAGGAGCGCGAGGCGATCATCATCAGCGAGATTCCCTACCAGGTGAACAAGGCGACGATGGTCGAGCGCATCGCCGAGCTGGTCAAGGAAAAGAAGATCGAAGGCATCGGCGACCTGCGCGACGAATCGGATCGCGACGGCTACCGCGTCGTCATCGAACTGAAGCGCGACGCCGTGCCGGATGTGGTGCTGAATCAGCTCTACAGGTTCACGCCGCTGCAGACGAGCTTCGGCGTCAACATGGTGGCGCTCGACAGCGGCCGTCCGCGGATCATGCATCTGAAGGACCTGCTGGCGATCTTCGTCGACTTCCGCGAGCGCGTCGTCACGCGGCGCACCAAGTTCCTGCTCGCCAAGGCCCGTGATCGCGCCCATATCCTGGTCGGTCTGGCGATCGCGGTCGCCAATATCGACGAGATGATCCGCGTCATCCGGACCTCGCCCGACCCGACCACCGCCCGCGACACCCTGATGTCGCGCGACTGGCCGGCCCGGGACGTCGAGGACATGCTGACGCTGATCGACGATCCGCGCCACCGCATCAGCGAGAACGGTACGATCCGGCTGTCGATGGAGCAGGCGAGGGCCATTCTCGATTTGCGCCTGCAACGCCTCACCGCACTCGGCCGTGACGAAATCCGCGAGGAACTCGACAAGCTCGCCGGCGAAATCGCCGACTATCTCGACATCCTGCGCTCGCGCGACCGCGTGCTTGAAATCATCAAGTCCGAGCTCGCCGAGGTGAAGGCCGAGTTCGCGACCCCGCGCCGCACCGTCATCATCGAGCAGGAAGGCGAGGTCGAGGACGAGGACCTGATCCAGCGCGAGGACATGGTCGTCACCGTCTCGCACGCCGGCTACGTCAAGCGCGTGCCGCTGTCGGCCTACCGTGCCCAGCGCCGCGGCGGCAAGGGCCGCGCCGGCATGCAGACCCGCGACGAGGATTTTGTCAGCCGGCTGTTCGTGGCGTCCACGCATACTCCGATGCTGTTCTTCTCCTCGCGCGGCCAGGTCTACAAGATCAAGGTCTGGCGCCTGCCGATGGCCGCGCCGAACGCGCGCGGCAAGGCGCTGATCAACATCCTGCCGCTGGAGCAGGGCGAGCGCATCACCACCATCATGCCGCTGCCGGAGGACGAGTCCACCTGGGGCAATCTCGACGTGATGTTCGCCACGACAGGCGGCAACGTCCGGCGCAACAAGCTGTCCGACTTCGTCGACGTCCGCCGCTCCGGCATCATCGCGATGAAGCTCGACGACAACGAAGCTATCGTCGACGTGCAGATCTGCACCGAGCACGACGACGTGCTTTTGACCGGCGCCGGCGGCCAGTGCATCCGCTTCCCCGTGACCGACGTGCGCGTGTTCACCGGGCGCACCTCGATGGGCGTGCGCGGCATTGCGCTTGCCGAGGGCGACAAGGTGATTTCGCTAGCGATCCTGCGCCACGTCGAGACGACGTCCGACGAGCGCTCGGCGTATCTGAAGATGCGTCGTGCGGTTGCCGGCGAAGCTGCGGCCGAGGAGCCGGCGGCGGACGCCGAGGCCGAGGAGACCTCCGGCAGCTTCCAGCTGGCTCAGGAGCGCTATGTCGAAATGTCGGCGGCCGAGCAGGTCGTGCTGACCGTCTCCGTCAACGGCTACGGCAAGCGGACCTCGTCCTACGAGTACCGCACCACGGGCCGCGGCGGCAAAGGCATCGTGGCCATGAGCGTCAACAACCGCAACGGCAACCTGGTGGCGTCGTTCCCCGTGGAAGACGCCGATCAAATCATGCTGGTCACCGACAAGGGCCAGCTGATCCGCTGCCCGGTCGAAGGCATCCGCGTGGCCGGCCGCTCAACCCAGGGCGTGATCGTGTTCGACACCGCCGAGGACGAACACGTCGTCTCGGTCGAGCACATCACGGAAGAGGCCGAGAGCGGAAACGGGGCGAATGGGGAGTCGAACGGGGAGTGATGCGTCACCCCTCGTAGCCCGGATGGAGCGCAAGCGAAATCCGGGTTCTTCATTCGAACGGCTGTCCCGGATTGCACTTCCGCCTTCGCTCTCCGAGCTACGGCGGACAAGTCGCTCCATCCGGGCTACGAATTGCGCTAAATCTCCAGCTCCGTGCCGAACTCCACCACCTGCTTGGTCGGCACGCCGAAGAACGCGGCGGAGCGTTCGGCGTTGCGCTGCAGGAAGGCGAACACGGTTTCGCGCCAGACCCACATGCCCGGCACGTCCTCGCGCGGGATGATGGTCTCGCGGCCGACGTAATAGGTGATGTCGGAGAGGTCGATGCCGGGCAGCTTGCCGTGGCGGCAGGCGAAGGTCAGCCCTTCGTAGATCGTCGGGTTCTGCATGAACCCGTAATGCAGAACGACGCGGGTAATGCCGGGAATGATTTCGATCACCTCGATGCGGTCTTCGTCGTCGATGTGAGGAAGCTCCTCGATCAGCACGGTGACCAGGACGATGCGCTCGTGCAGCACGTGGTTGTGCTTGACGAACTGGGTCAGCGCCAGCGGCACGCCGCGCGGCGCCGACGCCAGGAACACGGCGGTGCCGGGCAGCCTGGCGCTGCACTTGTTGACCGCGGTTTCGATCAGATCCTCCTCGGGCTGGCGCAGCTTCGCGCGTGCCGCTTCGACGAGCTTCACGCCGCTGCGCCAGGTCAGCATCAGGAAAGCGACGAAGCCCGCGAGCATCAGCGGAAACCAGCCGCCCTCGAACAGCTTGATCGAATTGGCCGAGAAGAAGATCACGTCGATCACGAAGAAGAAGCCGTTCACGGCCACCACCAGCCACGGCGAATAGCCCCACTGGATCGCGACCAGGGCAGCGAGCAGCGTGGTGATCGCCATCAACAGCGACACCGCGATGCCGTAGGCGCCGGCCAGCGCCTCCGAGCTGCCGAAGCTCAGCACGGCGCCGAGCGTTGCGGCGGCGAGCAGCCAGTTCACCAACGGCACGTAGATCTGGCCGATCGCTGCGCTCGTGGTGTGACGGATCTGCATGCGCGGCAGGAAACCGAGCTGAATCGACTGCTGCGTCAGCGAGAACACGCCCGAGATGATGGCCTGCGAGGCGATCACGGTCGCGACCGCCGAGAACGCGACCAGCGGATAGTGCAGGGCGTCGGGGCAGAGTTGGAAGAACGGATTCTCGATCATGGAGGGGTCGGTGATCAGCAGCGCGGCCTGGCCGAAATAGTTCAGCACCAGCGCGGGCAGGCAGATCGCGAACCAGGCCAGCCGGATCGGCAGGCGGCCGAAATGCCCCATGTCAGCATACATGGCTTCGCCGCCGGTCACCGCGAGGAAGGCGGCCCCCAGGATCGCGAAGGAGACATGAAAATCCTGGTGGATCAGGAAGTCGAACGCATAGAGCGGGCTCAGCGCCGCCAGCACCGCCGGCGCCTTGACGATGCCGTGGATGCCGAGCGCTGCCAGCACGAAGAACCAGGCCAGCATCACCGGTCCGAAGATGCGGCCGATGAAGCCGGTGCCCTGCTTCTGCATCATGAACAGTCCGATCAGGATGACGACGGTCACGGGCACCACCGCCGGCGCGAGCGAGGGTGCGTCGACCTTCAGACCTTCGATGGCTGACAGCACCGAGATCGCCGGCGTGATCGCCCCGTCGCCGTAGAGCAGGGCGGCGCCGACGAGGCCGACGACCAGCAGATGCGCGCGCCAAGTACCGGGTTGGGCGTTGCGGGCATGCAGCAAGGCCAGCAGGGCGACGATGCCGCCTTCGCCGCGGTTGTCAGCGCGCAAAATCAACAGCGCATATTTCAGCGAGATGATCAGCAACAGCGCCCAGAGGATCAACGAGGCAACGCCCAGAACGGCATCGTTCGTCAATGTGCCGCCGTGGGCGGCGGCCTTGGCGGCTTCCTTGAGGGCGTAGAGGGGACTGGTGCCGATATCGCCATAGACCACCCCGAGGGCGCCCATGGTCATTGCAAGCGGCAGTGGATCAGGTTGATGGCCGGAGGCGACTGCAGGCGTACTGGACAATGGCGACCCCTCGATGGGATCGCGGCCGACGGGTCATTCCGGCGGGCGCGAGCATCGGGCAGTCTGCGACGGGACGTCGCAAATATCCATGGGGTTTATCTATGGGATTTGTCGCTACCTGACGCGAAACTGACAGACGCCGCTACGGAGTGCGGTTTGCGGTCACGAGGCGAGCCTCGCGGATGTCGGCTTTGGTGCCGGCCTGGCGAAGGCAGGACGCCTCGAAATTCGGCCAGGCCTGCTGCGAGCAGTCCTTGCCGATGGTGCGGATGTCGAGCCGGTCGCTCTTGGCGAGCGGTTGCGGCACGCTCGCTTCGACGGTGGGGGCGAAGCCGGGCAGGAGGGTGAGAGCGGCAGCAACACACCCAGAGATGGCGATCGCCGAAAGAGCTTTGATCATGACAGTCCCCTGTGATGCGGCCGCTACGCCCAGTGTGCGGCCCGTCGTTCGTTGGCCGGATTAGTAACCATGGCCAGTTTCCGGACGTCTTCGCGAACCCGGGAAATGGTTTCGTTCGCGCTCCGTTTTGTTTCGTGGCCGCCCTCAGGACGAAACAATTCGGCCCATTCCGACACGGTTTTGCGGAAAAACCGCCAGGGAACCTGACCGGCTTGCCGGGCCGGGCCGGGCGCGGTAGGACGTTGGCCATGCCGCGCATTGCCTTCTATCCAGGTTCCTTCGACCCCATCACCAACGGCCATCTGGACGTGGTCCGGCACAGCGTGTCGCTGTGCGACAGGCTCGTTGTGGCGATCGGGGTGCATCCCGGCAAGAAGCCGCTGTTCTCGACCGAGGAGCGGTTGAAGATGCTCCATGACGTCTGCGGGCCGGTGGCGGCCCAGGCCGGCTGCGTGCTCGAAGCGGTGACGTTTGACGATCTGTCGGTGACATCGGCGCGCAAGTACGGTGCGACGATCATGATTCGGGGCCTGCGCGACGGCACCGATCTCGACTACGAGATGCAGCTCGCCGGCATGAACGAGGCCATGGCGCCCGAGGTGCATACGGTCTTCCTGCCGGCTTCTCCCATGGTCCGCCCGATCACCGCCACTTTGGTGCGCCAGATCGCTGCCATGGGCGGGGACGTCTCGGCCTTCGTCCCGCCGCTGGTTGCGGCCCAGCTCAAGGCAAAATTCGCCTGATAACGGCGCGTTTCCTTTCTCATCTCTGATCCGGAGTTATCATGATCCGAATTCTCGCAGTTCTTGCCGCGGTTCTGTTCGCGGTGCCGGCCTTCGCGCAAGCCTTGCCGGCCGGCCTCGACAAGGCCAACGCCATCGTCATCGACTCCACCAAGGGCCGCATCGTCATCAAGCTCAGGCCGGACCTCGCGCCCCAGCACGCCGAACGCATCAAACAGCTCGCGCGCGAGGGCTATTACAACAATGTGCCGTTCCACCGCGTCATGGACGGCTTCATGGCGCAGACCGGCGACGGTCAGAACTTCAACGGCACCGGCGGCTCGAAATATCCGAACCTGAAGCAGGAATTCTCCAAGGTGCATTTTGCGCGTGGCATCGTCGGCATGGCCCGGCGCGGCGACAGCGTCGACACCGCCAATTCGCAGTTCTTCATCATGTTCGCCGACGGCGGCAGCCTCGACAACCAGTACACCGTGATCGGCGAGGTCGTGCAGGGCATGGACGTCGTCGACAAGCTGAAGAAGGCGCCTCCCGGATCAAGCGGCGGCACCGTCACCGATCCCGACAAGATGGTGAAGGTGCAGGTCGCTTCCGACATCAAGTAGGAGAGGCGATGGCGCGCGCCTGTGGCAAGCTCCTGCTGGTTGCCGCGGTGCTGCTGCTCGGCGTCCCCGGCGCAATCGCCGAGGACGCACAGGTCAACACCATCCAGGACATCTTCCGGCATCTGCGCACCTGCTGGAAGCCGCCGCCCGCCGCCAAGGCCCGCCCGATCGACATCACCGTCGTCGTGAGCTTTAACCGGGCTGGAAACATTCTGGGCCACCCGAGGATTACCTATGAATCCGCCGAGGCTTCCGACGAGGACCGGCTGCAATACCGGGTCGCGGTGATGGAGGCATTGCAACGTTGCACGCCGATGCCATTTACCGATGCGATGGCCGGCGCCGCTGCAGGGCGTCCATTCGCGATCCAGTTTCGCAACCGCAAATCTTCACCTGACAGGACTTCACCCCCAACCCAAGAGAGACGAGCATGAGCGCCACCGAAAACACACTGATCCTCGAGACCACCCAGGGCCCCGTTACCATCGAGATGCGGCCTGATCTGGCGCCCGGCCACGTCGCGCGCATCAAGGAGCTCGTGCGCGAGGGCTTCTACGACGGCATCGTGTTCCATCGCGTGATCGACGGCTTCATGGCGCAGACCGGCTGCCCGCAGGGCACCGGCACCGGCGGCTCCGGCAAGAAGCTGAAGGCCGAGTTCAACAAGGAGCCGCATGTGCGCGGCACCACCTCGATGGCGCGCGCCGCCAGCCCGGATTCCGGCGATAGCCAGTTCTTTATCGTGTTCGACGACGCCCGCTTCCTCGACAACCAGTACACGGTGTGGGGCAAGGTTACCGAGGGCATGGAGAACGTCGACAAGATCAAGCGCGGCGAACCCGTGCAGAACCCCGACAAGATCGTCAAGGCGCGGATGGCGGCTGACGCGGAGTAGGCGTTTCTCCTCATGGTGAGGAGGCGCGTAGCGCCGTCTCGAACCATGAAGGCCGAGCTGCAGCAGCAGGGCCTTCATCCTTCGAGATGCGCGTTCCGCGCTCCTCAGGATGAGGAGTGACTGTACGGCCGTGAGCCCGAGATGCGCACCGATCTCTTCGATTTCGACCTGCCCGCCGAGCGCATCGCATTGCGCCCGGCGAGCCCGCGCGACTCCGCGAAGATGCTGGTCGTCGATCCCGGCACGCTCCGCGACCAGGTCATCGCCGATCTGCCGCAATGGCTGAAGCCGGGCGACCAGCTCGTCGTCAACGACACCAAGGTGATCGCGGCGCAATTGAAGGGCCGTCGCATCGGCCGCGAGACCGAGCCGAAGATCGAGGCGACGCTGATCAAGCGCCTCGACGGCTCGCGCTGGCAGGCGCTGGTGAAGCCCGCCAAGAAACTCGCAGCCGGCGACCGCATCCGCTTCGGCAATGAGGGCAAGGTCTGCCTGCTTGGCCATCTCGACGCCGAGGTCGAGGCCAAGGGCGCGGAAGGCGAGGTGACGCTGTCATTTTCGTTCCACGGTCCGACGCTGGATCAGGCCATCGCCGATCTCGGCAGCCCGCCGCTGCCACCCTACATCGCCTCGAAACGCACGCCCGACGATCAGGATCTCGCCGACTACCAGACCATGTTCGCGGCGAACGAAGGCGCCGTTGCCGCGCCGACAGCCGGCCTGCATTTCACGCCCGCGCTGGAGCAGGCGCTGCACGCGCGCGGCGTCGGCATCAACCGCGTCACGCTGCATGTCGGGGCAGGGACCTTCCTGCCGGTGAAAGTGGACGACACCGAAGGCCACAAGATGCACGCCGAGTGGGGCACGCTCTCGGCCGAGACGGCGGAGCGGCTCAACACCGCGCGCAAGACCGGCGGCCGCATCATCGCGGTTGGCACCACGTCGTTGCGCCTGCTCGAAAGCGCAGCCAGCGAGGACGGCACCCTTGAGCCGTTCGCCGCCGAGACGTCGATCTTCATCACCCCGGGCTATCGCTTCCGCGCCGTCGATGTTCTGCTGACCAATTTCCATTTGCCGAAGTCGACACTGTTCATGCTGGTGTCGGCGTTCTCCGGGCTCGATGCGATGCGGCAGGCCTATGCGCATGCGATCGCGACCGGCTATCGGTTCTATTCCTATGGCGATGCGTGTTTGTTGTTTCGGGCGCCGTAGGGTGGGTTAGCCGTAAGGCGTAACCCACCGCTTCTGTTTACGCGGTAGAGACAGTGGTGGGTTACGCTGTCTCTAACCCACCCTACGCACCTCCCGTTACGCCATCACCCGCTGCGGCAAGAGCTCCGCGATCTGCACTGCATTGAGCGCAGCGCCCTTGAGCAACTGGTCCGCTGCCACGAACATCGAGATCGAATGCCCGGAGGGGTCGCTGAGGTCCTTGCGGATGCGGCCGACCAGGACGTCGTCCTGGCCCGTGGCGTCGATCGGCATCGGGAAGTAGTTCTTGGCACGGTCGTCGACGACCTTGACGCCGGGCGCTCGCGCCATGATGGCACGGACCTGATCCTCGCTGATCGGCTTCTCGCATTCGAAGGTGATGGCTTCGCAATGAGCCCGCAGCACCGGCACACGGACGCAGGTGACGCCGATCGCGATCTTGTCGTCCTCGAAGATCTTGCGGGTTTCGTTGATGACCTTGGTCTCTTCGTCGTTGTAGCCGGTGTCGGGGTCGATCGCCGTGTTGTGGTTGAAGAGGTTGAAGGCGTAGGGATGCGGCATCACTTTCGGCGTATAAACCTGGCCGTTGAGGTTGGCGCGGGTGGACTCGACCAGCTCGTCCATGGCGGCGGCGCCGGCGCCGGAGGCGGCCTGGTAGGTCGAGATGATCACGCGCCTGATGCGGTTGGTCTGGTGGATCGGCCATAGCGGCACCAGCGCCGTGATGGCGGCGCAGTTCGGGTTGGCGATGATGCCCTTGTGGTCGCGGATGCGGTTCGCATTGATCTCGGGGATTACCAGCGGCACGTTCGGGTCCATCCGGAAGGCGGAGGAGTTGTCGACGACGACGGCCCCCGCCTTGACGGCGATCGGCGCGTACTTCTTGGAGATGCTGCCGCCGGCGGAGAACAGGGCGATGTCGACGCCTTCGAAGGCGCGTTCGGTCAGCTCCTCGATGACGACGTCTTGCCCGCGGAACGACACCGTCTTGCCGGCCGAGCGGGCGCTGGCGAGCGCCTTGAGCTTGCCGACGCGAAAGCCGCGCTTGTCCATGGTGGCAATGAATTCGGCGCCCACCGCACCGGTGACGCCGACAATCGCGACGACGGGATCGTTACTCACTGTGTCCTCCATTGATTTGAGAATTCAGACAACAAAAAAGCCCCGGACCAACGAGGGCGGGGCTTCGGTAGAGTGGATTGCGTTCTAGTCGACGACTACACGCGCACGCCTCCCCGGGCCCCGAAGGCCGTGGTGGTTTTCGTCGTGCGTTTGGTGGTCGTGAACATGGCGGGAGCTTATGCGGGAGAGTTTTGCGCCCGTCAATGGCTTTTCGGCGGGATTGGGGCTGCCGCTATTTAGTCCGGGCGCCCGGCGGTTCGAGGATGACCTCCTTGAGGTTGTCGCCACTGATGACGACGATCGCGAAATTCAGCCGGCCGCGTTCGCGCACCAGCCCGCCGCTGATCGCCTTGCCTGAGGCCGCGCGTTCGGCGACGTGCACGGCATCCGCAAGCCGATGCTTGATGGCACCGAGCGCTGCGAGGTTGCTGCGGTCGTCGAGGTCGAGCTCGGCGAGAGGGAGGGCGGCTTCGCCGCCGACGAGCTCACCAGTCGCCGCATTGATGGTGTGGCGCCAGATCCGGTCGTTGTGCAGGGTCTTCACCCGGTAGACCGGCACACCGGAGGCTCCGTCGAAACTCACATCCGCCGTGGTGGCACCGGCGTGGCGGGCTTCCGCAATCGCCATGGCCTGGTTGATCGAGATCGACGAGCTGCGGAAGCGCTCGATCTCGCGACTGACCGCTTGGCGGTCGGCCTCAGCGTCACCATCTGTGTCGCTGTGAAGGGCGGTCGGCGTGCCCGTGCTCACGATCGCCCGCACCGGCGCCGCGAGGAGGAGTGCGGACAGGGCGATCGCGAGCAATCCCGAGATACGTCGTTTGGCTGTCGTCATGCTCGAAACCCTCGGCCAGCGAGTGTGCCGGATGATCGTAAAGAATTTGCGGCCGACCTTGGGCATCGGTCGGCCGCTGAGCGTCGTGACGGGCTGTACCGCCGCGGCGATCGAGGCGGTGCGGACCTCTTGGGGCTGGTGAAAAAGCGATCCGCATCGCCCTATAACTAAACCATACCGTATCGTTTTGTTTTGGTCAACGGCGCGGGCGCGGGATTCACTGGAAAGATCGCAATCTCACGGAATTGTCAGCGGGATGGGCGCCGCCGCCGCGTGGTCTTGGCGGCGTCCTGGAGGCGGTCCGGGGGGCCAAGCGCTCCGGCCAGGAACAGCTTGATGGCAACCCGCATACGCTTTTCGGCGTCTTTCAGCTCGAGCGTCGTTCCGAAGGTCGCCATGCGGTGGGTGTGTCCCACGACGACATCGAGAAACACCTCGGCTGCGATCGTGGTGTCTTCCATGTTGAGTGCGCCTTGCGCCACCAGATGGTCGAAGAAGCGTGCCGTGGTGGCGACGGCCTTGAGCCAGCCTTCCTCCTTGCCGAGCTTGGCGATCTCGGGGAAGTTGATGGCCTGCGACGTCATCATGCGGCTGAAGGCGACGGCATCGGGACCGCAGGTGAATGTCAGCATCTCGCGCCCGATCTCGACCAGCCGCTGTTCGACCGAGATATCCGAGGCGCTGCCGAGCTGCGTCTCGGCGGCCGCGGATAGCGGTGCAAGCCATCGCGCGATCTCGCGCCGCAGCACGGCGGCGAACAATCCGCGCTTGTCGCCGTAACGGGCATAGACGGTGGGCTTGCTCACTCGCGCGGCTTCAGCGACTGCATCGAGCGAGGTCGCGTCAAAGCCGCGATCCAGGAACAGGCGGGTGGCGACCTCGATCAGCCGCTGATCGCGCTCGATCGCGGCGCTCTTCGTCGGCCGGCCGCCGCGCGATTTCGGCACCTCGCGCCGCTGAGCTGCCGGTCTTGTCCTGGTCGCAGTCAATCCCATGCCCAATGATTCCTGCGCGGTCGTGACATCCGTGATTGCTCTATAACGCGCAGCAACGGGTGCGTCATGGCTAATCTGGCCGAATGGGCCTCATCGTCAACCGTCCCGGCACGGCCCCGTTCCTCGGCGAGCGCTCACGGAAGCGTCGAAGTCCAGGCTTGGCCAGACGCCGCCTTCTCATATCCGTACTGATACAGCGCCCGCATATAGGCGGTGTCGAACCCTTCCGAGGGAGCCGCCGGATAGTCGCGCGCGATGTAGGAGAGATGGAAGCCCAGGCGGTTGCGCCTGGCAAAATCATAAGTCGAGAAGATGATCGAACGGGTCTGCGACTGGGTGATCGACGACAGGCTGCGTGAGGCGACGTCGATGGTGCTGTTGGAGACAAGCTCGAAATTGCGTTCGATCTTCTTGTTGACGAGGATGTAGATGTCCAGCTTCGCAGGGCCGGGAAGGCGACTGCCCTGGAACAGCAGGGCTTCCGGCAGCGTCAGCACCGGGGCGGTCACGCCGCCGTCGACATGCATCTCCTGAAACCTGCGGCCCTCGCCTTCGGCGTCGATCATGATCGGCGGAAACACCAGGGGGATGCTGGCGGAGGCCGCCATCACGTCGCGAAACAGCTTGAGCGCCTCGGGCGTGCCGACCGCGGCGATCTTGCCCATGTCCCAGATCGCGGTCCGCTGGGTGTCGAGATCGGTGGTCACCACCAGCAGCCTTCGGCCCTTGGCGTTTTCACGGGCGACCTGCGCCATGATCTCGGGCCCGACATAGCGGGCGACGAGCTCGCGCAGCCGCGTGTTGCCGAACAGGCCGGATCCGAACAGCACGCGCATGATGCTGGGATCGCTCAACAGGCTCTCCGCGACACCGCTGGTGTAGACCTCCTTCAGAGTGTCGTCATATCGCGAGCCGAGAAACGCAAAGGGCGCGATCAGGCCGCCGGTGCTCACGCCCGAGACGACCGAGAAGGTGGGACGGGTTCTGGCCGCGGTCCAGCCGTTCAGCACGCCGACACCATAGGCGCCATCGGCACCGCCGCCTGACAGCGCCAGGTAGGACTTGGTCGCGGTGCTGGTGTCCTTCTCGAAGCTGAATTTCGTGATGGGTTCGTCGGCGTAGCGCCGGAGGCCGTCGATATCGAGCACGCGCGACGTGCTAGCTTCGGTGGCCGTATAGGGCGTGCGGGGCAGGGAGGTGCAGGCGCCGAGCGCCAGGCTGCACGTCAGGACCAGCAATCCGAACAGGCGGGCGCCGGTCTGCCTTGTCCAGCCATGCGAACGGGCGGACGGCTCAGTCGAACTTGAAGGGAAGGGCATTGGCGGTGGCTGGCGATCACGTGTCTACCGCCGCCGGCAACATCGCCGCGGCATCTCGTCCAACCCCCAAAGTAAAACTACACTGTATCGTTTTGTTTAACAAGCGCCGACGCCGCACAATTCCGTGTCCCCAATATTGGTGTCCGTTGTCCCAGTCTGATGCATAAGCCGGCCGAGGCATCGCCTGAGCGGGTTGATCGGCCTGCTCCGACACGCAATAAGCACCGTCATGAATCGTCCTGACACCGGTCTGCCCAATCATTTCGAACTGCTCGCCACCGATGGCGCCGCGCGCACCGGGCGCCTGACTACGCCGCACGGCGTGGTGCGCACGCCCGCCTTCATGCCGGTCGGTACCGCTGGCGCGATGAAGGGCATGCACTGGCGCGAGGTGCGTGAGGCCGGTGCCGACATCGTGCTCGGCAACACTTATCATCTGATGCTGCGTCCCGGTGCCGAGCGGATCGCGGCACTTGGTGGCCTGCAGACATTCACCGGCTGGAACGGGCCGATGCTGACGGATTCCGGCGGCTTCCAGGTGATGTCGCTGGCGGATCTGCGCAAGGTCAGCGAGCAGGCCGTGACCTTCCGTTCGCATATCGACGGCGCCAAGGTCGAGCTGTCGCCGGAGCGCTCGATCGAGGTGCAGCGTTTGCTCGGCTCCGACATCGCCATGCAGATGGACGAATGCGTGCGACTGCCCGCCGAGCGCGCCGACATCGACCGCGCGATGCAATTGTCGCTGCGCTGGGCCGAGCGAAGCAAGCGCGCCTTCGAGAGCGCGCCCGAGGGCTACATGCTGTTCGGCATCGTGCAGGGCGGCGACATACCCCAGCTTCGTCATGCCAGCGCCCAAGGCCTCGTCGAGATCGGTTTCCATGGTTATGCCATTGGCGGTCTCGCCGTCGGCGAGCCGCAGGCCGTGATGCTGGCGATGATCGACGAGACAGCGCCGCTGCTGCCGAAAGAGCGGCCGCGCTATTTGATGGGCGTCGGCACACCCGACGACATCCTCGAGGCAGTCAAGCGCGGCATCGACATGTTTGATTGCGTGATGCCGACGCGCAATGGCCGTCATGGCGTTGCCTTCACACGCTTTGGCCAGGTGAATTTGCGCAACGCGCGCCACGCCGACGATCCCCGTCCGCTCGACGAAGAGAGCTCCTGGCCGTCGGCGCGCAGCTACGTGCGCGCCTATTTGCATCATCTCGTCAAGGCGGGCGAGACGCTGGGCGCGATGCTGCTGTCCGAGATCAATATCGCTTACTACCAGTTCCTGATGCAGGGCATCAGGGACGCGGTCGCACAGGGCACGTTCGAGGAGTTCTATCGGCGTACGCGCGATGACTGGGCGAGGGGCGATATCGCCCCGCGCTAGGTCAATTGCGCAAGGTCGGATGCAGAGGAAACGTCAGTTGCAGAGAATGCGCTGCTTGACGGCGTGCTTGGTCACGAAGCCGTAGCCGCAATTGTCGCAGGTCCAGAGATAGCTGATCAGGTGTTCCGACACATACGCAGAACCTTCGGCGGCGACCATGGAGTCGGCGCAGACGGGACAGGTGGGCAACTCACTGCACCGCGGAGCGCGGTTCGATGCGACGGTCGACAACACTTCAGCGACTGCTGACATCGTGGTGACCTCTCTGCTTTGAGACCTAAGTCTAACATAAGCAGAATCAGTTGACGAGGTCGCAACACAAATGCGCTGGTTTTCTGATAATTACTGCTCACGTGATTTTGCGATGCAGCGTACTTAACATGTGCCGCAATGTCGCTTGCGTGTCGCCGCAGGCTGTCTCTAACTGCGCAAGAGCTGCAACAGAAGCACAAATCGTCGCCACAGGGAGTTCATCATGGACGCATCGTCCACCACGGGTGCAGCGCACCAACCCGGCCGCGGCCGGATCTATGACTCGATCGTCGATGCTTTTGGCGACACGCCGATCGTGCGCTTGCGCCAGTTACCGGCCATGCACGGCGTGAACGCGACCATTTTGGCAAAGCTTGAATATTTCAATCCCGCCGCAAGCGTGAAGGATCGCATCGGCGCGGCCATGATCATCGCGATGGAGAAGGCCGGCATCGTCAAGCCCGACACCGTGCTGATCGAACCCACCTCCGGCAATACCGGAATCGCGCTGGCCTTCGTCGCGGCGTCGCGCGGTTATAGGCTCAAGCTGGTCATGCCGGAGTCGATGTCGATCGAACGGCGCAAGATGCTGGCCTTTCTGGGCGCGGAACTGGTGCTGACACCCGCCGCGCAAGGCATGAAGGGCGCGATTGCGACAGCCGAAGAGCTGTTGAAGACGACGCCGAATTCGGTGATGCCGCAGCAGTTCAAGAATCTCGCCAATCCCGAGGTGCACCGCCGCACCACCGCGGAGGAGATCTGGAACGACACCGGCGGCAACATCGACTTCTTCGTCGCCGGCGTCGGCACCGGCGGCACCATCACCGGCGTCGGCCAGGTGCTGAAGCCGCGCAGGCCCTCGCTGCGCGTGATCGCGGTCGAGCCGGAGGAGAGCCCGGTGCTGTCGGGCGGCCAGCACACGCCACACAAGATCCAGGGCATCGGTGCGGGCTTCGTCCCTGACATCCTCGACCGCTCGGTGATCGACGAGATCGTGAAGATCAACTCGACGACGGCGATCGAGACCTCGCGGGCGCTGGCGCGGCATGAGGGCATTCCGGGCGGCATCTCCTCGGGCGCCGCGATCGCCGCGGCCCTCGAGATCGGCAGGCGGCCGGAAGCTGCGGGAAAGACCATCCTGGCTATAGTGCCGTCCTTCTCCGAGCGGTATCTTTCGACGGCTCTGTTTGAAGGAATCTAGGACATGGCGGATCAACCACCGAGGCGGCCGCGGACGTTGGGCGACGCCAGGACGGAGGCCGAGGCGGCGTTCAAGAAGGTGACGGCGAAGATCGCCGCAGCACCGCCAAAACAGAACGTGGCGCCGGGGGTCAAGGAGCAGGTCACGCTGCGCATCGACCAGGACGTGCTGGAGCATTTCCAGGCCGGCGGTCCCGGCTGGCAGGACCGCATCAACGAGGCCCTGCGAAAGGCCGCGGGGAAGTAGGCACCAAAGGCTGAGGGACTCGCAACGAAAAAGCCCGGCGCGAGCCGGGCTTTTGTATCTGCGATTGGCGTCGCCTCAGCGGCGGAACATGCCGCCCATCATGCCGCCGACGACACCGCCGACGAAGGCTGCTCCGGCAGGATCGCCGCCGCTGCTGCGATGGGGAGCCGGTGCGGGCGCGCTGCTGGCCGCGGGGGCGGCGGCCCGGCGGGCTGCCTTCTGGCTGTTGTCGCTCGCGGTCGGCGGGCCGGCCACAACCTCCGAAAGCAGAGCCTTGTGCTGGAGTTTGTTCAGGTAACCCGACGCGGGATAGCCGCGCGCCGCCTGCCACCGCTTGAGCACCGACCGGGTCTCCTCGCTGAACACGCCTGTCTGTTTGTTGTCGAAGCCGAGCCCGCCGAGGCGACGCTGAACGTCGCGGCGCAGGTTCTTGTCGAGGCCGATCTGGTCCTCGGTAAGCTGGGTGGCCTCATCGGTGAAGGTCGCGGGATCGACGCCAGCGGTGAGGGTACGCGTCGCGGTCGAGGGGCCGCTCTTGATGGCCGCGAGGCGTGCCAGCGTCAGCGCCTTGAACTGACCGTTGGGGTAGGCGGAGAGGTAGGCGTTGAGCTCTTCCGGCTTGTTGCTCTCCTTCACCGAGCGCCAGTATTCGAGCTCGATGCCGTCCGAGCTGCCGCCGGTCGCCATTGGCGCGCTGCCAGCAGCCGTCGGTGCGGCATTGGCGACCTGGGTCGTCGGAGCCTGGTTGAGATAGACCGCGCCGGTCAAATTGGTGTGGCCCCAGGGCAGCTGACCCTTGTGGGTCTCCTCGTTGACCTGGGCGCGGACCGACGTCATCGCCTGCTGGATCTCGACACCGGGCTTGGTGATGTTGTCGATCAGCGCACGGGTGAACGGGCTGTTGTTGCCCTCCTGGCCGTCGAGCGCGGTCTGGCCCGGGCCGGTGGCGAACGCGATTAGCGTGCCTTCGCCGGACTTCATCTCGGCAAGACCGCTCTGCACGTTGACGCTGCGGGTCGCGGAGTTCGACTTGATCTTGGCGGCGAACGGATTGTCGCGGCAGGCGTCAAGGAAGACCAGCTTGACCTTGGCGTCGCCCATGGTCTGCTCGAGCGTCAGATCGATGTTGATGGCAGCACCGAGCTTGACGTCCATCTCCGACTTGATGTCGGCATCGACAGGCAGAAGATAGTTGGAGCCGCCGACCGCGATGCCGTGACCGGCATAATAGAACACTGCGACATCGGAGCCCTGCGCCTTGCGGCCGAAGTCCAGCAGCTTCTCCGTCATCTGATCGCGCGAGAGGTTCGAACCTTCGATCACCTCGAAGCCGACATTGCGCAGCGTTGCCGCCATCGCCTTGGCGTCGATCGGCGGGTTCGGCAATTGTGCGACGTTCTTGTAGGTGCCGTTGCCGACGACGAAAGCCACACGGCGGTCGGCCTTCGCGGCACTGACCGACAGTGCCATGCACATCAGCGACGCGAGGAGGGTGAGAGTGCGCATCTGAAATCCCCAACAGAATCGAATTGCAGGCAGCAACAAATTGGCAACGAACTTACACGAATTGCCCGACTTGGCGCCACCAAGACTTGGCACCACCAAGACTTGGCACCACCAAACGGCAGTTCGTCGCGTTCAACCCGCTGCTGTGTGGCAGAATGTGCACGATGGAAAGCCCCTCCAACGTGATCCAAATCACACGGCCACTTGGTTTTGTCGCACGAGGCGTCGGGAGGTTCAGCGCGCGCGGACAGGAACCGGCGAAGCCGGCTTCAAATTCAGGAGATTGCCGCAGAGGATCAGCGCCGCGCCGAGCACGGTCCAGGCATCGAGCCGCTCGGAATAGAGCAGCCAACCGACGGTCGCCGTGAGTGGAACCCGCAGAAAGTCCATCGGCACCACAATGGTCGCATCCGCGTACCGGAGCGCGCTGGCGAGGCAATAGTGCGAGAATGTGCCGCAGACCCCGATGACGAACAGCCAACCCCACAGGGAGGTTGACGGCCAGGTCCAGACATAGAGCGTCGGAAGCAGGCCCACGACCATCTGCACGACGATCATCCAGAACAGGATCGATAATGCGCTTTCGGTCCGGGTCAGCGATTTCGCCAATATCATGGAAATGCTGAAGCCGATCGCGGCTCCGAGTGCGATCAGCTGGCCCGGATTGATCTCGCCGGTGGCGGGCCGCACGATCATGACCACGCCGACGATGCCGAGTACGATCGCGGATACCTTCCAGAGGGTCATGCGCTCGGACAGGAATGTTGCGGCCAGCAGCGCCGTCCAGATCGGCATGGTGAATTCGATCGCGACGACCTGGCCGATCCCGATCAGCGTCAGTGCGTAGAACCAGCCGAGCTGTGCGAAATAATGGACCCCGTTGCGTGCGAGGTGCTGGGGCAGGCGTTTGGTCGCGACCGCCTTGAAGCCACCGGCCCGGTAGATGATCGGCAGCAGAAGCGTGAACCCGATCACCGAGCGCACTTCCATAATCTCGAAGACGTTCAGCTCGCGCGTGGTCTCGCGCCCAGCGACCGCCATGACCAGCATCAGCGAAAGCCAGCCGGCCATCCACAGGGCAGCCATCGTTTTGGACGGTGTCGTGTTCATCGGCGCAGGTGTGGGAGGCGAGGGTCCTGAGGGAGAGCCGGTATCAGCGACATCGTCGCCATTTGCAACGGCCAAATCTGCCGGTGCAGCGATGCATGGCGGCGTGCTAAGGCATCAGTGAACAACGAGAACAATCGGGAGATATTCGCTCATGGACATCTTGCAGCCGGCCGAGTGGAAAAAACCGCGCGGCTTTTCCCATGGTGTCGTGGTCGAGGGACCGGGCCGCTGGGTGATGCTGGCCGGGCAGACCGGCGGCGACGAGACCGGCAATTACGCGCCTGACATGGCAGCGCAGGTCGGGACCGCGTTGAAGCGGATCATCAAGCTCCTGGGTGAGGCCGGCGCCGGCCCCGAGCATATCGTTCGTCTGACCTGGTACCTGACCAGCCGCAGCGAATATGAGGCAGCCGGGGCCGGCATCGGCACGGCCTGGAAGGAAACGCTGGGGCGCAATTTCCCGCCCTCGACCTTGCTCTACATCGGCGGTCTCGTGGACGACCGGGCCAAGGTCGAGATCGAGGTCACGGCGTTCGTGCCGGGCACATAAAAAATCGACCCGGCGAGATCGCCGGGTCGATTGTCAATCTACTCGTATCGGCTTAGCGCGAGAGCGAGATGTTGGCGCCGCGGAACTGGCTGTCGGCGCGCATCGTGACGTTCTGCTTGTTGCCGGATGTCTTGAGCGAGATGTTGGCGTTGAAGCCGGCGGTGGAGGCGAGCAGCTCATAGTTTCCGCCGGCGCCGCGGCCGGAAAGGGAGCCGCTGATATTGCGGCTGGCCTCGGACCAGCTGCCCGCGATGGCGCTGCCTTCAGCCCTGACGTTGGCGCCGAGGTTGAACTTGTAGGCGTCGCTGGCGCAGGTCAGCGACAACTCCATAGTCGGTCCGATCGGAGCGTATTTGGCCCGGCAGCGGATCCGCTCGGTCGAGCCGTCATCCAGAGTGACCGTGCCTGAGCCGCTCCAGCTGCCGGCCAGCGGGGCGAACGGGCCGGACTGGGCCTTGCTCTCGGAGTTGGCAATTCCGGCCGCAAACATAACGGCGGCCGCGATCAGCAACCGCCGGCCCAGACCGTTCGTCACGATTTTTCTATTGGCGCGATGCTTCCCACCGCCCGCTGCACGGTATGCCTGCAGATGCTCCATTCCACTTCCCCGATCCGGCGTTGCCGCTGAGTTGACCGTTGGCATATGCACCATTGATCGAAACTTTCACAAGTCCCCCGCTGCCGATGGTGCCGGAAACGTTAGCGCCCGGCGCGGTGATCTTGCCGTCGGCAACCGTCAGCAAGGAGCTTGCAGTCGGCTCACAGGAACCGCTCTTGGTCACGATGGTGACCTGCCAGTTGCCGTCATAGGGAGTCTGGGCGAAAGCGGGCGCGGCGAGGGTGAAAACTGAAGCGGCACAGAACGCCGCAATGCGAGCAAAACGCATAAAATCCGTCCTTGAATTTGTCTGATATGCTGACCCTTATTCGGGCCAAATGTGACGGAAATTTGGTGCGGTGCCAAATCGAAAATTGTTCCTGTGGGAACAATGGTTTATTTGGGTTTCCGGCTGCAATTTTCGAAGCAGAATCAACGAGCCCTCACGTTAAGGGTAAACGTCAGGACAGCGACTCAGGAAAGGGGCTTAGGAAAGGGGCTTTAGGAAAGACTTGGCGCCGAGGTCGCGAACTGCTCGTCCTGAGTCTTGGACGGCAGCGCCTTGTGGACCTTGGCGTAATCGATCACGTCGGCCAGCAATTTGAGCCCGAGCGGGGCCAGCGCGCGCTCCCATAGCTCCCGCGCCGTCTCGCCCTTCTTGACGAAGCACCACTCCTGGGCCGCGATGGCGCCGGCGTCCATGCGGTCGGCGAGGTGATAGATCGTGCCGCCGGCGATCGGATCGCCTTCCTTGATGGTCCATTCCACGGCCGCCTTGCCGCGGTGACGCGGCAGCAGCGAGGGATGATAGCCGATCCCGCCCAGCTTCGCGGCCTCGAGCGCGTCCTTGCCGATCCGGGCGTGGCTGTGCGCGGTGACGATCAGATCGGTGTCGGGGGCGATCTCGGAGGCCACCACCAGTTTGGGGTTGGCTTGGACCACGACCCCGATGCCTGCCGCCTTCGCTGTCGCGGCGAGACGATCCTCGGCGTCGGCCACCACGACCCGCACGATCGAGACACCGTGCTCCCGGAGCATGTTCAGGGTGGTCACGCCGAAATGGCGGGAGCCGACGAGGGTAATGCGCATGGGTGTCCGATCCGTCTCGCAACTGCGTCATCTCCCGATAACACGTCCGGAGGTCCTGTCACCACCCGCGCCGGGTTTGCGCCGGTTATCAACAATGCACCGGGCGAGGGGTGCGCGATCAACTCCGCGATTGCGGCGTCGGCCGGTCCGGTGCTTCCATGCGCGCATGGCATCGGCTCGGAGCGAACGCATGCGGAGCGCGTGGTTTGTCCTTCTCGCGGCCCCGGTCGTAACCGTTGCGGCGCGCGCTGGCGGACCACCCTATCCGGCGGTTCCGCCCGAGGTTGGGGTGGCACCGTTCATCGGCCCGACCTGGGACACCTATCGCTGCGCGGAAGGGCCGGTCATCAATTTTGATCACGGCGCCTATTACGGCCAGGAGCCGCCGGCACTCTATCGCGGCTACGCGTACCGGCCGCATTACCGCTACAGCGCCTACCGTAGGCTGCCGCGCAAATATTTTTGCGTTTCGGACTAGCGTGGCCGCGCCACCACGGTCGGGCGGCAAGTGGAGATAGGCCGGTTCCTGTGTTTCGTTTTTAGCAGAGTGATCCAGGATTTGCCGGTAGAACGTGGACCCACCGGGGCTGGCGACATTTCAACCCGCATCCGTTTTCGAACCCGGATTTGGCCGCTGGCGTAATTGCCAGCGGCTTTTTCGTGCTCGGCCATCACGAAATCATCTGACGGTAACATGATCTCAACCAGCTTGGCGTATCGACGAATCCGTCGCGGATTTGTATTGCGTACCGCGACACCGAGATTGTCCCGCCGGCGTGGGTGCGCCGTGCGGGCTTTTTCGCCGGGACCTATTTCATGCCGAGCGCGATTGAGCAGATCGTCGACGTCTATGTCCGGCTGAAGAACCGGCGCGGCCTCGACGAACTGATGATGCACAGACAGCGGCTTGCGGTCGATCTGAAGAGCAGGTCCGGCTACGATTTCAGCCTGCCGATCGGCCAGATCGACGAGGAGATCGCGATCATCGAAGCCGGCCTCAGCCGGCTCAAGTCGGGCGATATCGCAGCGACGAATGACGGCCGGCCAGTTTGACGCTCAGTCGCGCCGGCCGCCGTCGATGACGGTGAACAACGGCCGCGCCGAGGTCGGCTCGACCAGCAATTCCTCTACCAGCGCGGTCGCCGCATCGACATATTTGCGCGTCGGCTTGTCGAGGGGGCGCGTGGCCTCGTCGTCGAGCGCGACCTTTGCGGCCTCGACCAGCTTGCGCATTCGCGCCGCGTGGTCATCGCCCGCCGTCAGCGTCGCGCGGGCCAGCGAGCGCAGCACGAACAGCTCGCCCTCGAGGCGGAGCAAACGGTCGTTGAGCCTGGTGAGGACGGCGTTGAGGTCGGCCATGGCGCGCGTTCGTTGCGGAAGATCCATCCTGCTCTAGCGGCCATCGGTGAACGGAGTCCAAACGGCATCGGCGCAATTGGGGCGATCTCCCCCTCAAGTCTCGGTCCGCGCCACATAGTCGCGTGCGAAGGCGAGATACCAGTCGAGGCAGGCGGGATTGGCCATCGCCTCCCGGTTGATGACCTTCTCGACGGGCTGGCCGAGCAGCAGCTTCTTGATCGGCAGTTCCTGCTTCTTGCCCGAGAGCGTGCGCGGAATTTCGGCGACCGCAAGAATCTCGTTGGGCAGGAAACGGCGCGAGAGGCCGGCCTCGATCGCCTTGTTGATCTTCGCCTGCATTGCGCCGTCGAAGGCGACGCCTTCGCGCAGCACCACGAACAGCGGCATGTAGCTGTCACGGCCGAGATATTCGAGATCGACGACGAGGGAATCCAGCACCTCGGGCAGGGCCTCGATCGCGGAATAGAGTTCGCTCGTGCCCATGCGCAGGCCATGCCGGTTGATGGTGGCATCGCTGCGGCCATAGATGATGCAGGAGCCGTCAGGGTCGACCTTGAGCCAGTCGCCATGCCGCCACACCGGCCCGCGGCCGCTGCCGTCGAAATTGTCCGGATAGGTCTCGAAATAGCTCGCCCGATAGCGCGTATCGCCCTTGTCGTTCCAGAAATAGAGCGGCATCGACGGCATCGGCTCGGTGCAGACGAGTTCGCCGACCTCGCCGATGACGGCGCGGCCCTGTTCGTCGAAGGCTTCCACGGCAGCACCCAGCAGACGGCACTGCATCGCGCCCGGCGTCTGCGGCAGTTCGCGATTTCCGCCAATGAAGGCGCCGGCGAAATCCGTGCCGCCGGAGATGTTGGCCCACCAGATATCGGCCTGCGCCTTGCTGCCGTTGGCTTTCGAGAGCGCCGCGAAGCGGTCGTTGAACCACGCTTGCGTGTCGGCGCTCAGCGGAGAGCCGGTCGAGCCGAGACATCGAAGCTGTGAGAGATCACCGGCGGCGGCGAGATCGATCTCGGCCTTGACGCAGTTGGCGAAGAACGCGGCGCCCGCACCGAAGAAGGTCGCTTTCGACTGCGCGACGAAGCGCCACAGTGTGGTCCAGTCCGGCTTGTCCCTGGCGCCGCCGGGGCTGCCGTCGAAGATGCAGCAGGTGGTGCCGCTGAGCAGGCCGCCGACTTGCGAGTTCCACATGATCCAGCCGGTCGAAGAGTACCAGTGATAGCGCTCGCCGAACGAGTTCTCGTGGTATGAGCAGCCGAGATCGTTGTGCAATCCCAGCAGCGCCAGCACCACGATGACGATGCCGCCATGGCCGTGCACGATCGGCTTCGGCAGGCCGGTGGTGCCGCTGGAATAGACGATCCAGAGCGGATGATCGAACGGCAGCCAGACCGGCTCGAATGCGTCGATCTCCGCGCCGGTTGTTGCGACAATTTCGGACAGCAGGGCGACCGGCGCTGCGGGCGCGGCGGCCTCGCTGTGCAGGATGACGTGCTCGACCGTCGGCAGCGATTGCCGCAGCTCGGTGAGGACGTCTTTGCGATCGTGCCGGCGGCCGGCATAGGTGACGGCGTCGCAGGCAATCAGCACTTTGGGTTCGATCTGCTTGAAGCGGTCGATCACGGCAGGCGCGGCCATATCGGGCGCGCACACGCTCCAGACCGCGCCGATGCTGGCGCTCGCCAGGAATGCGATGATGGTCTCGGGGATGTTGGGCAGATAGGCGGCGACGCGGTCGCCGGGCTTGATGCCTTTTGCTTTCAGATGCAGCGCGAGCGCGGCCGCCTTGCGCCGCAGCTCCGGCCAGCTCGTCTCGCAAAGCCTGCCGTCCTCGCCGGAACTGACGATCGCGGGCAGGCCGGCGGCGTCAGCCGCATCCACATGGCGGAACACCTGCCGGGCATAGTTGACCTGGGCGCCAGGAAACCAGATCGCGCCGGGCATCTTGCGCTCGGTGATCACGGCCGCAAACGGTGTTGGCGATTGCAGATCGTAATAGTCCCAGATGCTGTGCCAGAAGCCGTCGAGATCGCGCACCGACCATTGCCGCATGTCTTCGTAGGTCGCGAAGGTGAGGCCGCGCTGCTCGGCGAGCCAGTTGCGGTAGAGGGCGATCTGGGGAACGAAGGGTGAGGTCATTGCGGATCGATTTTGATTGCAGGGAGAGGAGTGTAGCCGGCGATGGAACGAAGTAGAAGTCGCAGTTCGCGCAGCCGCGTCTGGCTCGCCAAATCCGGGCGATCGCCTTTGAGCCACCAGAAGTTGCCATTTCGCCGGGAACGCGTATGCACTGCGTCTGGGATCATAGTGTGAGACATTCAAATGACGATGGAGCTGAGGGGCGCGAGTGGTGAGGGATTTGCGACGGTTGGCGCTGATGGTCGCGTGCTGGATTCCTGGTTTCCTCGGCTGCGCCTGGTTGTGGCGGCCGACAAGGCCGTGACGGTACGGCTGACGAGCGACGAGATCGTCAGATCGTTGGGTGCATCGGCGGACGGATATGCGCGACACGATGATATCCGCGATGTCGAGATCGTTTCCATTCGTACAGAAATTCACTCTCTTGCATCTGCGCCGACTGATGTGCACGACGCGTATCTTCGACTTCATCTCCTGAGCCACCGGCTCGTCCAGCCCCATTGCCTGAATCTTGAAGGAATTTTCGGTCTTTTGCCCAACGTTGCCTGGACGACACTCGGTCCCTGTGAATGCTCTCGTGTCCCGGAAGCGCGAATGGTGGCGCGAAAGCGTGCCCTCGCGTTTGAGGTGGCAGGCATCGATAAGTTTCCGCGCATGACGGATTATGTGACGCCTGCGGACGTGAGAATTGCAGATGCGGACCGTGTAAGGCTCGGAGCCTACCTGGCGCCGGGCACAACCGTCATGCATGAGGGCTTTTGCAATTTCAACGCCGGTACGCTCGGCCCCTGCATGGTCGAGGGCCGCATTAGCGCCGGTGTGGTTGTGGGAAGCGGCAGCGACGTTGGCGGCGGAGCATCGATCATGGGCACTCTGTCCGGAGGAGGGAAAGAGAGGGTCACAGTTGGTGAGCGCTGCCTGATCGGAGCCAACGCCGGCATCGGCATTTCATTGGGTGACGATTGTATCGTCGAAGCCGGCTGTTATGTCACGGCGGGCGCGCGCATCCTTCTGGAAGATGGCCGAATCCTGAAAGCCAGAGAACTATCAGGCCAGAAGGGCCTTCTGTTTCGTCGTAATTCCCAGAGCGGTGCGATCGAGGCAACCAAACGTACGCCAAATTGGGAGGGCCTCAACGCGCAACTTCACAGCTAGGCCACGACGGCCGCAGCGTTGCTCCCTGGCCGCCGTCGCAGAACAGCCTCAGCTTGCCCGCTTCGTCGGTTGGCCTACCACGGCACCCCGGCCCAGCGCCTTCCGAACACGGGTGGCTTGGTCTTCACCGCTTCCCAGCCGAAGAAATGGTGCTTGCCGGACCAGGTGTGCACCACGCCGCTGCAGATCCTGCACTTGAAGCTGCCGGAATGCACTTCTGCGTGCTCCTCCCTTGTCGCGGTGTAGTTCATGCCGCAACCCGCGCAGGTGAATTCTTCGATCGTCCAGATGGTATTGGCCATTGCACCGAAAGTGGTTTGGGGGACCTCGATGGAAGCGTAGGTGCGCGCCTTTGCATCGGCGTAAACCGGTTGGACGAAATCCGGTTAACCGTCGTTAATGCTCCGCATGTCGCGGTCGATGCGCATCTGTACGCGCCTGATGGCGAGCAACGGCAGCCTGCCTTGCACGCGCCCGGAGCGGGCCCTGTCGCCGACGGCATAGGCGTAGCGCCAATAGCCCGGTGCGGCGTTTGGCTTCAGGGAAAAGTGGATGCCGCGGTGAATTCCCGCATGTGCGACGGGCTCTCTGGGGCGGCGTGCCATCGTCTCGGAATGCCGAGTGGCCCGATGCGTTCCTAATCACCGGCTCGGGCCGGCTCGGTCGTCTTGACGCCGGGTGCGCGGCTGGCAATAACGCTGGGCCGCGCAAGTGCCGGAACCCGCGTCAATGCCGCAAGGAAAGCCGTGCCCGTGAAAAGTCTGCGTCAGCTCCTGACGGGCGAGGACATCATCCAGCTCGTGATCCGCGTCGGCCTGCTCGGCCTGCTGATCATCTGGACCTTCCTGATCATCCGCCCCTTCGTGCCGATCCTTGCCTGGAGCGGCGTGCTCGCGGTTGCCTTCTACCCGGCCTTCAGCTGGGTCGCCAAGATCCTGGGCGGCCGGCCCAAGACCGCAGCGGCGATCCTGACCCTGATCACGCTCGGCATCGTCATCGGTCCTGCGACCTGGCTCGGCATCAGTGCAGTGGACGGCGTGCGCGAACTGGCGCACCAGCTCGGCACCGGCGACCTCGCGCTTCAATCGGCGCCGGAGCAGCTGAAGTCGTGGCCGGTCGTTGGCCCCTGGCTATTCGAGCTCTGGGAGCAGGCCTACAACAACATCCGCGCGGTGCTGCGCGAGGTGGCGCCGTATCTCCAGCCGCTGGCGGGACCGCTCTTGTCGCTCGCGGGCGATGCCGGCGTCGGCACGCTCCAGTTCCTGGTCTCGGTGTTCGTGGCCGGCTTCCTGTTTCCGCACGGGCCGAGGCTGGTTGCGGCCGGCCGCGGCTTCCTGTTTCGCATCGTGCCCGAACAGAGCGAGCATTTCCTGGGGCTCGCGGGCGCAACCATCCGCGCCGTGGCGCAAGGCGTGATCGGCGTCGCGATCGTGCAGGCATTGCTCGCCGGCATCGGCTTCAAGCTTGCCGCGGTGCCGAGCGCAGGCCTGCTCGCCTTCATCGTGCTGCTGCTCTCGATCGTGCAGATCGGCGCCTTCCTGGTGCTTCTGCCGGTGATCATCTGGATCTGGACCGCCAAGGACGTCACCACCGCGCTGCTGCTCACCGTGTTTCTCGTCGTCGTCGGCTTCCTCGACACCATGTTGAAGCCGCTGGTGATGGGGCGCGGCCTGACCACGCCGACCATCGTCATCTTCGTCGGCGTGATTGGCGGCACGCTCGCCCACGGCATCGTCGGCCTGTTCATCGGCCCCATCATCCTGTCGGTGGCCTGGGAGATGATGATGGCCTGGATCAGGACGGAGGACCGGGCAGAGGCGGGGGCAAGGGCGGGGACGGCGGCGGGCGAGGGCTGATCCGGCGCCTCGAACGGCGGGATCGGCCTGCCGGGTTCAATCAGACCTGGCGGCGTTGCCCATATGATCAAGATCGATCCCGAACTTGTCTATCGGACTAGACAAGTTACCATGGGCTCGATTCTATTTTCGATTACGGCGGACATGGCGAAGTCTTCCAAACTGGTTGCCGCCAAGCGCGGCAAGGTCTTGTTGGTCAGACGGCGGTCGGACGGCCTGTGGATGTTTCCGGGCGGCCGCAAGCGGGCGCGCGAATCCGACAAGGACTGCCTGCGGCGGGAAATCAAGGAAGAGCTGCCCAAGCTGAAACTCGGCCGGATCAGCCTCTGGAAGGAAGTGACGACCAGGAACAAGCGCTCCGGCCGCAAGATGAGCGACGCGATCTTCATCGCCAAGGGCGCCAAGGGCAGGCTCGCGATCGGCGACAAGCACGAGATTGATCGCGCCGTCTGGCAGAAGCCGCGCGGCATCCGCCTGACGCCGACCTCGCGCTACATCCGCGACCGCCTGTTTCCGCGGAAGCGCGGGTGAGCTAGTCCCCGTCGTCCTCCGATGAGAGCTGTATCCGCCCGGTGTGGGCCCGCGAAGAATTGGCGCGCGGTTGCGGCGCGGAGATCCTGGCCATTTCGGTTTCGCGCTGCTCCTTGCGAGCCTGGCGCGCGCGCTTCATGGCCTGCTTGACCTGAGGGTTCGGCGAATCCTCCGCGAAGAACAGCACCACCTCGCAGCTCGGACATTGCCTGGAATAGCCGTCCTGCAACCGTCCCGCGCGGTCGCGGAACACGGTCTTGCAGCGCGTGCACTGAATCTGGACGAAACTCATGCGCGGTCGATCGACAATGACTGATGGAAATGGATCGTCAGGTGATCCCAAATGTCTGAAGAAAGCTTGAACGCGTCGGCGACCTCAAGCCGCTTGAACAGCCGCCTATTGCTTGGCCGCTATCGTGTCCAGGCAATGGTTGAGATAGACGGTGCGATCCCTGGGCAGCACCTTCTCGAGATCCGCCTTCAGCGCACATTCGCGCTGCCGCATCTGCTCGGCCCGCCGCTTCTCTGCCGCCTCGCGATATTCGGGTGCAACCTTGTTGGGATCGACGAGAGCCTGCGAGCGGGCGGGAGCCGTCACGGCGAGTGCAATGGCGGTGATGATCATGAACTGTTTCAAATGAGCCTCCGTAAAAGGCTCATCCTAGCGCTCGGGCTGCGAGAGCTCAAACGGCAAGTTCGGCGAGACCACCGGCAGCGAAGTTGAATCGTCTACCTGAAGTTGGGACTAGGGGAAGTCCCTCACTTCGGGACGTGGTCGATCTTGTGGCCGAGATGCCCGGTGTCGTGATCGCGTCGCAACTGGCTGAGCGATGTCTCGTTCAACTGGTGCAGGACCTCGCTGAGTTCAGTCGTATCCGGATAACCGGCAGCAAAACCCTTGCCGTAGATCTTGCGCAACGTACCGACCAGCGTGTTGCCGTGCTTCTTGCTGATCGCGCCATCCTTGTCGCGGTGGCGATGATCCAGGCCCGTGTCCTTCATGGCTTTCTCCCTGAGTGGCGTCTGCGCGCCTGGAGAGAGCGTGCTCCCAAACGAGTTGATTGGCAACGGCACGGCGTGCGGCAGTTGAGCCTCGTCAAGGTGTGGAAAGATCGAAGGACGTGTGAAGCAGTTCACAAGCGATGGCCGAGATCGCTGCTACGAAGGCCTCATTGCTTCACCAATTGATATTTTGAAAACGCCCCAGCGCTCCACCAGGCGCTGGGGTTTTCACGTCGATCACCGCAAGGGCGAGAGCGCGCGACGCCCGATCGGATGGGCGGGTGATTCCGAATGCTGCCGAAGGCGGGCGGACTACGCGGCTTGCTCCTCGAACGAGGTGTAGACTTGGCCCCCTGGACCAATCACCTGAACGCCCCAGCACCCGTCGGCGATAAGTTCCTTGGCCTTCTTGAGGGCGGCGGTGAGTGACAGCCGCTTGAGGCTGACGATTCCTGCCGTGTCGAAACCGCTGATTTCAAACATGCCGCTCCTCCCTGTTTTGTCGAATCCTACACTTTTTGAGCGGGTTGTCTCGCGGCTTTTGGGGCAGGGCCGGCGCACGAACACACGCTGGCCAAAATCGCGAAAACAACCCCATGCACAGTAGCTAAGTCCTGCTGGCGCAACGCTTTCTTTTTGGCACACGGCGGTCTTGCATCCGGCGGAGACGCCGGTTGACGCGTCGGGCAAAACAGGCGTAGTGTGCCAACTTCGGAAAATCCGATTCGGGCCGAGGCGGCGTCCCGGGCTCGGGAGGAGCTCTCGCATCGGCCTGCGAGTTATGTCTGTCGCACGACCCCGTAGTCGGCCGGGGCGGCGGGGTCTGCGGCAGGCCGCGGCCGCTAACGTGAAATTAAGCTGAAAAGCCGACAATTTTAGACAGTTGTAGATGGGTGCTGCGTAAGGGAGCCGTCGCGAGGACGTTCCGGCGACGGCTTCCTGTTGCTCGCTCATTTGGGGTCAATGCCATGACCGCGACTTTCGAAACGCAAGGCCTTGTCGAACAGCTCGACCCTGCCGCACTGGCTGCGGCCATCGCCGCCGACGAACCCGCAAGCTTGGACGCTCCAGAACCCGTCAAGCGGTCCAGCCGGACGTCGGTTATGACGCTGTCGGTGTGTGCGCTGGCCATCAACGGCGCGGCGGCGATCTACACATGGCCGTCCGGCTTGCCGTCGCTCAATCTGAGCAGCCTGGCTGAGTTGCTACCGCGGCAAGAGGCTTCAGCGCCAAAGCCGGATCCGGTTGTCGCTGCCTTGAAGGATATTCAGTCGACCCAGCAGCAACACACGGCTTCGCTGCAGGAGAGCAACCAGGCATTGCAACAAAACGCGGCTGTGCTGCAGGCTGATTCGATGGTGCTGCTTTCGCTGCGACAGAGCATCACGGACGAACGGGTCGATGTGAGGAAGGTATCTTCGCAGCTGTCCACACTGATTGCGAAGATCGACTCGCTGCAAAATGCCATGATGTCGGACGTCACGTCCTCCGTTCGACGAGCGCATGCGCGCTACGGACTGTCCGCCGCGATCCGTAAGCGGATCGCCCGGCAGTCGAAATCTATCGGGCCAGTTTCGGTGGGAGGAGCTCCGCTGAGCACGCCGGCTACGGTGTCAGCTCCGGAGAGCTGAAGGTAGGTCAGGCAAATCATCTGGGGCTGTGTGCGCCATCGCGGCCGGGTTCGCGTTGACGGGCTGGCGGGCCCTAACCCAGTTTAAGCGGCCGTTGTGCGGCGATGCCTGGTTGGATAGAATAAAGCCTGTGTCAGCGTCAGTTGCGTCCGACGGTCATGATTACGTACAAGCAGTACCATATCGAACGGCTTGAGCACGGGCCCAAGCGCTGGGTTGCTCGCATCACGCGGACAGACGGCCAGAACCTCCGCACGATTTTGCCAGCGTCCGAGCGCCCCTACCTCGATACGAAGCCGACAACGTCCGCCGAGGAAGCTGAGGCGCTTGCCAAGGAAGGCATCGACTTCGGCGGCGTGGTGTAGTCCGTCGTCGCGGTCCTGACTTTCATTCGCGAGCTCGCCGTTGGGGTCGTCCGTCTTCGCAGCGGGCTTTTATCCGAAAACTATTGTGGCTCGGCCGGCTTGTCTCGCTCATGGCTCTCGGCTTCAGCGGCCGCGCACGCATCCATGCCATGGCATTTGCTGAGATAGTACCGAGCGCCTGCGAAGATCGAGCAAACGATCACCACGGAAACCAGCAGGAAGATCATCCACCGTCGATTCAACATTTCCACGACCTTCTGCACCCTCCATCCAACGCGGCCCGTTGGCCTGACCGGCCCAACCAGGCGAGGCGAAAGGTCGACAAGCTCAAATCAGACCTTGCGCTTCGGATTCAGTCGAGCCTCACGCTCCAGCCGCTCGGACTTCAGGCGTTTGAGGTTTTCCTGAAACTCCGGAGTGGCTTGACTGTCCGCTATTGTCTGTCTCGATGCTATCGGATTGAGGGTCCTTCGATCGGCTTCGTCCGCGATTTGTTGCTCGGCCGACCGTTTGGGTTTGATCATTTGCTTTTTGCCTTGAGGCCGAGATTGACCAAGCGGGCGCCGGTCAAATCATTTTCGATTTGGCCGATCGCGTCGAACGTTCTGGAATTCCTCGGGTCCCTTGACGAGCCGCCGCTTGCGGCTGGCCTGGTCATCCGGGCTCGCTTTGTTGTCTTTGAGCTTGTCGATCGCTTTACCCGCCATTTCCCGAGCCCGCTCGGACGAGGCCTTGGCGGCAGACGTAACCGCGAGGGCGGGGGCGGGCTTGCCCAAGCCAATATCGACCAGCCGACGGATGGATTCAGAGCGAGCCGGAGTGTCTTCCTGCCGCGACGCCCATGCGTCGATCTGAACGACAGTCGCCTCCGGCCAGCGCGTGCCGATCTGGACGCCCTGACCAGTAGCGGGGCGGCCGCGATGCTTTTTGGCACGAATCTTTTTTGCTGGTTTCATTTTATTTGGTACCAAAAAATCAGGCGGAGGGGAAGGGCGAACTTCCGATAACTGTGCCTGCTTGATCACTGTCACCGCAGTCCCCACGCAACATGTCGATCACAGATTTGAAGTCAGGCGGCGCCCCGTAGAGGGAGCGCCAGTTGTACAGCAAACGGTCGGGAAGCATTGGCCCGGATGAAGGCCTGCAAGGCCGGCGTGATCTCGGCGCGCCCTGTGACGCGCTCGGCCAGCTCGTCAGCGATCTCGCTGGTCGCATCGCGAGCCCGGCCCTCGATCGCGTTGAAGGCGACGATACGGACCGGATAGGCGTACTGCCCGGAGAGCAGGTCGCGGATGATGGTCTCGACGTCGGTGTCCTGCTCGTCGGTCTCCCGCCAGGAGCAGCCGGCGCGCGCGCCGAAGTCTTCCAGCACCAGGTAAATCTCCCGGTCGAGCCTATCCAGCGGCACGATCGACGGCGCATGACGCATGACGCAACTCCTACTCAGGGAGCAATTGCGCTGCTGGCGGATCGTTCCGGCCGTCGGCCGTGCGCCTTGGCGGGTCGGGGGCCAGCCAAGCCGTCACAGTGAGGCAAAGAAAAGAGGCCGCCCACCGGGCGGCCCTTCCCGTTAGCTCGGTGCTCTCAATCCAGGTGAGCTAATCCATTGCTGGAGCTGGAGGGCGGTTTCGCTTATGCGCGCCGCTTTCAGGAGAGTTTCGCGCTTCGCTCCGAGCGGAGCCGCCTCGGCGCGGCGGCGGGCTTCCTCCGCCAATTGAGCAAGTCGCGTTGTCAGGGGAATGGTTTGTTTTTTTCTGGTTGGCATAGGGTGGCTCCGCGTAGGGCGGGAGCACGAGCAGCTCTCAGTCACCGATAGATGCCGTGATGGGCCGGTGATCGAATGACTAGGCGCTTGTTCAGTCAGAATAGATACTGAATTCCGCACCAAAGCTGGGGGTGCGCGCGTACCATAGGCTTTCCTCATGAAAACGCCGCCCGCTTGAAATGAAGCGCAGGCGGCGGCGTTCCAGCCCCGAGAGGGATCAGCAAAATCCCGGACATTCATTGGTCTGAGCCGGCTACATAAAGGTTCACTCCACTGGCAGGAGGCGGAGTCCCGGCCTACACGGGGGAACGACAGGCCGGAGAACGCGCCGAAATCGTAAGAGCTACTGCTTTGTTTGTGATTGTTGCGTTCGGCGGCGCGATGATCGCCGCCGGCTTTATGACGTCTCCAGCATCGGCGGGCAAAATGAATGGGAAGCCTGGGGGCGGACGTAACTCGGCGCATTATGATACCCCCAGCAGTGGCACAGCGAAGCCACCGACCGCAACGAAGAAGCCTCCTCAGTGAGCCATCAAAGGGCCCGCCGGCTAAGCCTGGCGGGCCTCATACGTTGGTGCCCATTTTGGGAGGGGCGAAGTCAGGCCGCACATCGGCGCCGCGACTACCGCAGACTTGGCAGATAAACCGCCGTTCAAGATCAGAAAGCCGCAGTTCGTCGGGCCAGCGATCGGCGCTGACCGCGACGTGATGGCCGCAGTGGCACCAGACCATGACGCCGCTTATGCCCATCTCGCGCAGCTCGCCGAAAGTGATCTTGACCGGGCGGCGACTGAAATGAGTGGCGCTATGACGGCCGAGCGAGGCATGCCCCATCAAAACGCGCCTCGATGCAGGCTGCAAATTATCGATTGGTAGGGGCGTCGGTCGGCGGCGAGCTACTGCGGGTCGTGGGTGTGGATAAGCCTCGGCGCTCGATGCGGGCTACTCCAGAGCGACGGTGTCGACTCTCAGGCAGGGGAGGCACCTGTAAGCATACACTGCCGGTAGGTTCACAATCGCAGGCAGCGTCGCGAGGTAGTCCATTCGCCCCTGCATTTGCGGCAAATGAGGATCGGTGGGCTGCCCCGCTCCTTGCTGCGCGTCATCCGAAATGGTCCAAAAGCCGGCAGGGTAGTTCCCTTTAGACGGCTGCGCATGTCCGGTGGAGTACCGGGGACTATCGGAAATTGGACGTGTACCGTCTGGCGCAGAAGCTCGAACAGCAAAAGCTGATACGCAATGAGCGTGATGGCTGGACATTGACTGCCGGCGGCCAAAAGGAGCTAAACGCTATGAATTGGCGTGGTTCAGGCAAGAACCAACCACCGCCCCCGCCGCACGTTTCCTAAGTGCAGGTTTATCACGTTGGCGGGTTCGCGGTGCTGGAAGATCAGATGTGCGCCTTCACGACCGATTTTGAGCGCGGACGCACCGGCTATTCGCCAGATCGTGTCGACGCGCTGATTGAGCTGAGCGGGCGCAACATTGGACGCGTCCTGCCCGATGACGTTGCTCCTGTTCTCGAAAATGATCGCCGGGGACTCGGAGCTGTCTCTTCCGGGCGGCGCTTTGTTCTCGGGACGGGAGTTGATGAAAAAGCTGGTAGGCGGATTCCACGTCAAAATTGTTCGTTGGGTCGGTGCTTCGATATCGATTTCTGGTTGCAGCAGGTTGGCATACGCGAAGTTTTGTATTTGGAGAGCAGCGGTCAGCAATAGACAGACCACTCCGAAGAAAGCGATCCAAATTGCTGGAATTTTGTCGCCGCCGTACCAAGCACTGCCGGCAATCCCGCTAAGTAGGATACCCGCAAGGAGCGGCAGCCAGAACACGGCCAACTGACGCTTCTACTCGCCATCTAGACTCACTCCGAATCAAGGAGTCGATAGTGGCACGATGGAGGCGCACGCTGCACGTGCTCGGCAGCCCTATTTTCCTATGGCGGCAAAAGGGTCCAAGTGGCCCGGAATGCGCCCCGCATGAGCAAGGCTCCGATAAAACCGAAAATTTAAAGCGGAGTATCTGTTGGTGAGCGCGCTGGGGCTCGAACCCAGGACCCCGTGATTAAAAGTCACGCCAGCACGTGATTTTTAAGTCTTAGTCAGACATGCGCAGACAGAAATAGACATCAAGCAACTCAAAAGGGATATGTGGATGTTCTCGTTATGAGTGAAAATGATAGCAAAGAACAGCCGGAGGTGGCAGCATTTTGATCGCATAAACTGCAGAAGTCACGTGCTCTCGGATCGCCATCTCAGAGCCGTGGATTACCAACCGCAGCCCTTAGGCGGGGCAAATCTCAAAGTGTCATTCTCGTCCCACAACAGACAGGCATTGACGAGCGGCAATTCCAGTGTTGCGCCAAGAGCGGTTTTGTAGCTCGTCTTGCCACGATGCCAGCCCTGAAATCCCACTACCGTCTTTTCGCGAACGCGTTCCTGAAGCGGTGAGACGGCCCGGTAGGTGACGATAATGGTGTCGTTCCAGGTTCCGTAATCACCGGGTGTTATGTTTACGCGCAGCCAAAAATCTGCTCCCGACTGTACTGATTGGATTACCTCTCCCTTGAGGTAAAGGAACTGGCCTACATCAACATTCGACAATGGAGGTTCTGCTGACGCGGTGCCGACACCGAGCAACCAGAGCACCGCGTTCACCGCAAGCGCAATTACTCTCCTCGTCAGTACTATCCCGTTCCAAGACATAGTTGGGTCTCGACTTACGTGCTCCCAAATGCAGCAGCGGCAGAGCCAGTTGTCATTTCCGAGATGCTTTCTTTGTCGTTCCCTTCTTGGCCTTCTTACGACCTTGCTTTGGAAACGGCAGATTGCCCTGTTGAGGCGCAGGTGTGAACTCAAGGACCTCGACGATCTTGTAATGGGGCTTGCCATCAGGTCGCGAGGGAGGTGTGACTTCCATACGCACGCGGTAACGATCATTTGTGAACGATGCGCCACGCTTCATCGTGTCGGCGCCAATCGAAGTATCCGATATATCCACAGAGATGTGCTGGTTGCGCTTGTAGACGAAATCCCATCGCTTGGCCTTTTCGTCGAACACTGGTGAGCGCACGTAGAGTGTTGCAATCACCGTATCCGGTGTCCCCTTGTCATGCTCATCTAACGTGGGCGTCTCAGCAACGTCACAAGCAAGCTCGATGTCCCGTACTTCAGTCTGGTCAAGAGAAACGACGGGCTGATCATTTTCCTTGAACTCGATGCGTTTGGCCTCATTCATATCGATAGGAGCCAATGTGTCCTTGACCGCTTCGAGCACCCTCCGGTTCTCAGCCAGCTTGAAAACTTCCGGCGAGATGTTGATCGTATTATCGCTGCCGGTGATCTGGATGGTTATCAAGCCCCGCTGCTCGGGAGCTTGCTCGATCTTCGCGACTGGCTTGTCTTTCTTCCACTTTAGATAATCAAGGAGCGTTCCTAGACGAGCACTCCTGAGCACGCCAATTATCTGCAGCAGATCCTTCGCCGTCTTGAGGCGGTCGTCCTGCAGGAGAGTTTTCATTTTCTCGAAAACTGTCTGCACAACCTCAAAGTTGATGTGAAAGCACTTATGCTCAAAATCTGAGGTGACGAGGAGCCTGATCCTAGCCCCATCACCATTTAGCGTGGCGTTCGCCTCACGAATAAGCCGACCGAAGCCCAATAGCGCTGGCGCGAGTGCTTCGACATCGAGTGAATGATCATCGGGCACGTCGCCATAGTATGCGACCTGAAATGCCTCGCGACGAACGTCGTCGCCCCCCTCGTCAGCCATCCTGCTGGTTCCCCCGTCTATGACCAGACTACACAACCTAACGGGGACGCTGCTACCCCCTGTTGTGAGCAGCGAAGGGAGCCATGGGATGCTATTTCTTAAGTCCCAGTTCTACGAGGCGCCGTATTGCCTCCGACAACTTGGGCTGATCCGGCTGATGTTCGGCCCACTTGACGATCTCAGCTCGCAACTCCGGCGACCCCCGAAAACCAAGAAGGGGAGTTTGGCCTGTGGCAGGTCGTCCTCTCTTTTTTTGTTTAGTAGGTATTGCCTTCTTCATAATTTTTGTTTAACAATTATCTTGTGAGCGAGACCGGCTATTGGACGCTGCGGACACTAGATGGCTTGCCGGGCTTCGGGATTTTTCTGACCCGAAAGGATCGGATGGTTTACGCCGTCGAGTACGGGAAGGATGGAGAGCTGACCCAGAAGGTGATCGGGACAGTCAACAAGATCAGCTTTAAAAAAGCTCGCAAACTCGCAGCAAAGCTCCTCTCCGAAAAGCAGATCACGGGCAAGAAAACTCGGTCCGAGACTACGACAAAGCCAACGCAAACTCATTCCGTGCGCGCCAAGCGCAAATTTGATTCGCGTCCAGCTAACGATAGGGCACGTCAGCGACAAACCAAAGCGCTGGACCCGACGAACTCCACTGCCAAAATCCCACGGAAGCTCGTTACCTTCGATGAACTGAAGGAGACGTACGACATACCGCTCGGGCGTAGGCAGATTGATAGGCTGGAGGCGGCAGGCAAGTTTCCCAAGCGTTTGCCGATCGGGGAGCGCCGAGTAGCGTGGGTCGCCAGCGAAGTCGAAGCCTATGTAGAGCAACGGATCGCGGGGCGGGCCGCACGCCGTTGATGCCCCGGTGATCCGAGATTGACCACAAGCCAGACGGATGAGCAGGCCGTACCGAAGCGGTATGCACTCGTCCCACGCCGTCCCCAAGACCCATTTGGAGCGCATGCCCGCGCGGCCATGAAAATCCTATCTCTTTGATTTTTCGTCGTTTTTAAGATAGGGCCGGTTAGATAACTAATCGGAGCGGGAACCCGCTAAGTCAATGATTTTTAAACAAAATATCATCACGCACCGAAGGTGCCCCCAAGTGCCCCCGAAGAAAAATCGTGGGGGCACTGCGATGCAGCGAAGTCAAATAATTGTTCTATTTCAGGAGGTTACTTGGTGAGCGCGCTGGGGCTCGAACCCAGGACCCCGTGATTAAAAGTCACGTGCTCTACCGGCTGAGCTACGCGCTCCCATGGCCGCTGATGGCTTCAAAGAAATCGCCATCGTCTTCGGTCATTTGGAAAAGCATGTCTTGCCGCCACGTGGACGCAAGCGTTGCGGAAAAACCGGCTGTTTCCGGATCATGCTTTCGGCCCGCGCTGTGTAGGGGGATGGGGCGCGGAGGTCAATAGCTCGGGGTGGTTGCCGAAGTTGAAGGCAGCAGCGGGAATTCGCTCGCCGTTTCCAATGCTTGAGCCGTGATTTTCAACCGGAATGGCGGGCCGTCATCCACGCCGAAGAACCCGCGACGTCCGCCCATGGGCCGGATGCCGCGTTCGGAGCCCCGTCAGTTCGCTTCCCGCCGGACCTCGCTCGGCACCGGCAATTGCTGCGGCGTGCCGGCGGGGGTCGGCAGCGCGACCGGGCGCAGGCCGATCAGCTCGGCGGTGCGGATCGCGCTGTCGCGCCAGAACTGGAACGAGTTGATGCGGCTGAGCTCGAGGATGGCGATGGCGACCGCAGCCAGGAACGGCAGGCTCTGCAGCACCAGCACGCCAGCGAAGATGTAGATCTCGGTGATCTGGCGATAGCTGTTGGAGGCCACCAGCACGCCGGCGCCGATCAGGAGCAGGGCGCCGATCACGGCCTCCCAGAACGCCTGGAACTCGATCGACATCCTGGACAGGCCGCCCTTGGAGGTGCGCGCGAACGCGATGTGCTCGGTGATCAGTCCCTGCGCGACGGCGCGGGACACTGTCCACTGCACGCTCATCGCGGCGATCATCGCACCCAGCATCTGGCCGGGCTTGATCGCGACGCGCGCGCGGTACATCGACAAGAAGTGCGCGAGCGAGACGATGAAGGCGCCGATGATCGGCAGCGTCAGGATCTTGTCGGGAATGGCGATGTCGGCGAAGGCGACGATCGGCACCCAGACGAGGTTGAGCAGTGCCACGACCACGCCGAGGCTCTCTGCGCCCAGCCAGTTCAGCCAACCGAGGCCATATTCGCGCTTCTGGTCGGGCGTCAGCCGGCTCCGTCCCGGCAGGAAGTTCCGCCAGTGCTTCTTGACGATCTGGAGACCGCCATAGGCCCAGCGGTGACGCTGCTTCTTGAAGGCCTCGTAGGTGTCGGGCAGCAGGCCCTGGCCGTAGCGGTGGTTGGTGTAGTGCGTGGTCCAGCCGAACTGCTGAATCGAAAGGCCGAGGTCGCTGTCCTCGCAGATCGTGTCGGACGACCAGCCGCCGGCCATGTCCATCGCGGCGCGGCGGATCAGGCACATCGTGCCGTGCACGATGATGGCGTTGGTCTCGTTGCGCTGGACCATGCCGATGTCGAAGAAGCCGGCATATTCGCCGTTCATGATGTAGTGCATGATCGACAGATCGCCGTCGCGATGTTCCTGCGGCGCCTGCACCAGGCCGACACTGGGATCGGCGAACGCCGGCACGAGGTCCTTCAGCCAGTCGGGATCGACGACGTAGTCGGCATCGAGGATGCCGATGATCTCGGCGTCGACGGCGGTGCGGTCCATCGCGATGCGCAGCGCACCGGCCTTGAAGCCCTGCACCTTCTCGGCGTTGATGAACTTGAAGCGTTCACCGAGCGCGCGGCAATGATCCTGGATCGGCTGCCAGAACGCAGGGTCCGGCGTGTTGTTGATGATGACGACGCATTCGTAGTTCGGATAGTTCAGCCGCGACAGCGCATCGAGCGTCTGCTTGAGCATCTCGACCGGCTCGAAATAAGCGGGGATGTGGATCGAGACTTTTGGAAAGTAATTCTCCGGTACGTTCTCGACTGGCTTGTCCTTCGCGAGCAGGCGCTGCGGCGGCCGGCCGAAGGCGACGGCGGCGATCTCGTCGATGCGCGCCATCGCGATCAGCACAAGGGGAACAAGCAGGATCATGCCGAGCGTGAGCGCGAAGGCCGAGCCGAAGATGAAATAGTGCCCGTTCCAGAACGCGAACACGGTGGCGGCCCAGGCGCCGACGCCGTTGGCGGTGGCCGACAGCAGGAACGCCTGCTTCGCCGTCGGCTGCTGCAGCCGCAGGATCGGCAGCGACAGCAGGATACCGACCAGGAGCGCCACACCCATCAGCTTCCAATAGTCGGGATTCTCCACCGGCCCGGTCCATGCGAATTTCGGCTCGCGGCTGGCGTTGAGGATGCCCCAGTACGGACCGACGCCGCCTTCGAAGTATTTCCAGGGCTGATCGATGGCTTCGACAATGTTGTATTCCATGCCGATGGCGTCGGCGCGGCTGACGAAGTTGCGCAAGGTCAGTGCCTGCTGGAACGGACCGGGGTCGGCGTTGCGCAAATTGTAACCCGCGCTCGGCCAGCCAAATTCGGCGATCACGATGCGCTTGCCGGGGAACAGGTTGCGCAACAGATTGTAGCGGTCGACGGCCTGGTCGACCGCCTGGTCCGAGCGGAAGTTTTCCCAGTAGGGCAGCACGTGGGCGGCGATGAAGTCGACATTGGAGCCGAGGTCGGGATTGTCGCGCCAGATGTTCCAGATTTCACCGGTCGTGACGGGCACGCGGAGCGCGCCCTTGACCTTCTTGATCATCTCGATGAGGTCTTCGACCTTCTGCTCGCCGCGGTAGATCACCTCGTTGCCGACGACGACGCCGTTGACGTTGCTGTTCTTGCGGGCGAGCTCGATGGCGGCCTTGATCTCGCGCTCGTTGCGATCCTTGTCCTTGTCGATCCAGGCGCCGACGGTGACCTTGAGGCCGAACTCGGCCGCGATCGGCGGCACCAGTTCCACGCCGCCCGTGGACGAATAGAGACGGATCGCGCGCGTCATCGTCGACAGCGTCTTCAGGTCGGCGCGGATTTTCTCCACCGTCGGAATGTTGTCGATATCGGGGTGAGCCGAGCCCTCGAACGGCGCATAGGAGACGCTGGGCAGCAAGCCCTTGAAGTCGGGCGCGGGTTCCTTGTCACGCAAGACCCCCCAGAGGCCGGCGTGGAGCGCGGACACAAGCAACAGAACGGCGGCGACAACCCGCATCGCGGCTAAACCAAAAGGGGCTGAGGGGGCAGGGAAGCGGATCCGACCCCGAGATCCGACCAAGTCCGCGGCAAATGGAGCATACCTCTGCCGCGCGGTTTCACAACTGTCATCGCCTCATGACCGTATGAGGGCATGCACATTTCAAATTCGCAGCAGTGCCAATTGCCTCTATCGCCGATCGTTCCTGAACGGAGGCTGAAACAATCGCGGCTATTTCGGGGGCGCCGGTGACGGGCTTGCCGCCGGCGAGGGGCTCGCGGCCGGCTGCGGCTGCGCATTGCCCGATGCCGGCGCGGCCGGCTGGGAGGCTGCGGCCGCCGCCTGCTGCGGCTGCGACGCCGGGTTGATCCAGCAAGCGTGCACACGGCTGTCCAGGGTCTCGGCGACTTTGGGATCGATCTGGCCGCCGAAGCGGGTCAGGCAGCGGAACGCGGCCTGGATATGGCCGCCGGGGCAGCCGAAGCGGTCGTACAAGTCGAGATGGCGGAATGCGGTATCGAGGTCATCCCGCCACATCAGCCGCACCACGCGCCGGCCGAGCCAGACGCATTCGGGGTTGCCGGCCGGGCCGCTGATGACTTGGGCTGCTTCGGCGAACTCGTCGGTGCGGCGCTGGTTCTGGGCGGCATCCTTGGCCGCGTCGGCGGGCTGGGCGGCTGCCTTGCTCTGGTCGGGGGCGGGCGTACCGCTCTGGGCGGAGGCCGCGCCGATACCCATCAGGATGACAAGGGAAGAAACGGCCAAGGTGGCGGCGAGCTGCCGCAGGACCGCATTTCGTAACTCGAACACCCGTTGCCGCATGAATTCCCCAATATATCACTGACCGTCCGCGTCAGGACCTTCGCGGACGCGCCCCGTGATGGCGTCCAAATAGGTCTCCAATGCGGCGGAAAAGTCCTCCCGAGTCCATGGCCTGAATCTGGAATTTTGTCCAGCAAAGTCACGATCCTAGGCCTCGGTCGAACGGCCGCAGGTAAATTCCTCAGGGGAGGGATGTATCCATAACGGAGTCACCCCCTTGGCAGACGGCGTGCTAGCAGGTAATCGACTGCCCTTCGCGGAGGACGGAACCGATTTCTCTTCGTACGCCACTGGCGCTTCTGCTCGTTTCACTGGGTGCGATCGCTGCCGTGTGGTGGTGGCTTGCCACGCCGATCTCGCTCGCGCGCGCCCCGATCGATCCCGCCGACAAGGTGCAGTGCGTCTCCTACGCGCCGTTCCGCGGCGAGCAGTCGCCGCTGAACGCGTGGACCCATATCGAGGCCGACCAGATTGAGCAGGACCTGCGCCAGCTCAAGGAGATCACCGACTGCGTCCGCACCTATTCGATGGAGAACGGGCTCGACCAGGTGCCGGCGATCGCGGCCCGGATCGGTGGACTGAAAGTGCTCCAGGGGATCTGGCTCTCCAGCAACCGCACCAAGAATTTCGAGCAGGCCGCGCTCGCCATTCGCCTTTCCAAGGATTTCCCCGGAACCATCACCAGCATCATCGTCGGCAACGAAGTGCTGCTCCGCGGCGAGATGACGACCGCGGACCTCGTCTCCATCATCCGCTCGGTGAAGGCGCAGGTCAGCGTGCCCGTCACCTATGCCGATGTCTGGGAGTTCTGGCTCAGGAATCGCGAGATCTATGACGCCGTCGACTTCGTCACGATCCACATCCTTCCCTATTGGGAGGACTTCCCGGTCAAGGCGAAGTTTGCCGCCTCCCATGTCGAACAGATCCGCGAGCGCATGGCGGTCGCATTTCCCGGCAAGGAGATCCTGATCGGTGAAACCGGCTGGCCGAGCGAAGGGCGCATGCGCGAGGGCGCGCTGCCTTCGCGCACCAACCAGGCGCGCGTCGTCTCCGAGATCCTGAGTCTGGCGAAAGCGCAGAAATTCCGCGTCAATCTGATCGAGTCCTACGACCAGCCTTGGAAGCGCAAGCTGGAAGGCACCGTCGGCGGCTATTGGGGCCTCTATGACTCGGTGCGCCGGAACCTGAAATATCCGCCGGGCCAGCCGATCAGCAATTTCCCTTACTGGAAATGGTACATGGGCGCCGGCATGGGCCTCTGCGTGCTGGTGTTCGCGGTGGCCGGCCTGACGTTGCGGCGCAGGCCCTGGACGCCGCGTTTCTCGGCTTGGCTCGGTGTGGCGATCTCGGCGACCTCGGCAGGCATCCTGCTCGGGATCGGCGCCGACAAGATGTACTACGAGAGCTACGGCATCGGCGGCTGGCTGCTCTGGGGCACGCTGCTCGCGGCCGGCATCCTGTCGCCGATCTTCTGCGCGCAGGCGATGGTGATCGGCCGCAGCCTTCCGACCTTCCTCGATCTGCTCGGTCCGCGCGAGGGCCGGAAATGGTCGAAGCTCACCGCCGTGCTGGGTCTGACGCTGGCGGTGGCCGCGGTGATCGCGGCGCAGACCGCGCTCGGCTTCGTGTTCGACCCGCGTTACCACGACTTCCCCTACGCCTCGCTGACGATGGCGGTGGTGCCGTTCGCGCTGTTGATGCTGAACCGGCCGCAGATTGGCCAGCGTCCGATCGCGGAATCGGTCTTCGCCGGCGTGCTGACGCTGTCGGCGGCCTATGTGCTCTTCAACGAGGGCCGCGACAATTGGCAGTCGCTGTGGACCTGCGCGATGTATCTCTTGTTCGCGCTCACGCTGTGGCGGGCGCGGGCCGAGCAAATCCAAGAATGAACAGGCCGATCGCCAGGCCCGACAGCACGACATTGTAGAGCACGATGCCGAGACCGGCCGCGATGATGCCGACGGTGAGCAGCACGATCGACGGCCGCATCAGGTTCAGCGTGGCCACCACCAGCGCGACGATGCCGAATACCGAATTCTTGAATAGCACGGTCGAGACCGAGCGCGCCTTGCAGATCAGGGTCTGAAGCCCGGCGTCGCAGGCGAGACCGACCTGCGAGTTTTCGATTCCGAGGTAGCGCAGATAGAGCGCATAGCCGACGGATGCGAAGCCGACGACGATCAGGAACTGCACCTGGTAGGGCGTGAGGCGGAAGGGCTTTTTTGTCATGGCGGCAATATGGTCGGGAAGGAGAGAGGGGGCAACAGGGAAGGCGCAAGTTTCTCGCGCCCTGCGTGAGATCCTTCGCCCATTACGCTGATGAATTGCCGCGAGGTAAGCTACCTTCTGAAGAACGACGACAGCGTCGATCCCGCCGACGCCGTCTCCGGCTTCGGCTGTGCGGCCGGCGGCGCCGCAGGAGCAGGCGCGGGTTCCTCGCGCTTCGACGAGCGTTTCGAGGAATAGCTGCGGCGATGCTTGTCGGGCTTGGCGGCGGGCGCCGGTGCGGTCTCGGCTTGCGGCACCGAGTCCTGGTTCTTGTCGGAGTTCTTCTCCTGAACTCGATCCTGAGTCTTCTCTTGTTTTTCCTGGCCGCCGCGCATCGACAGCCGCTGGCCGTCGAACACGGTGGTCTCGCAGTGGCGGTCGTTCTCGGCGAGGCCGGCGCAGAGTTTTGCCGCAGCCGCTGCATTGATCAGCGGGCCGGCACCGAGGCGGAGCTGCATGCCGAGGCCGGTGTTGCCTTCCTTGATCATGATGATCGGCCGCAGCGCTGCGATCTCGGGATTGGATTTGGTGAGCCCGCGCCACAGAGCGCGCAGTCCGTCGAGCGAGTTGGCGCCACCGAGATCAATCGCAAAGCGCGTCTGCTGGACCGCGATCGCGGGAGCCTCGCTTTCGGCAGCCTCCGGCGGCTTGGTGGGTGCAGCGGCGACTTCGATGGGCGCGGGCGCCGGATCGGGCTTCTTCTCGGCAGCCTTCTCAGTGGTCTTCTCAGTGGATTCGGGCTGAACCAGTTTCGGGGCGGCCGGATCGGGCGGCGCCATGATCGATTTGGACGGGACCAACGGAAGCATCGGCAGTGCCGAATTCGTCGCCGGCAACTGCGCGACCAGCGAGGCCGCCGCTGCGCTCTGCGGCGGTGGGCTCGACGGCTCCCTTGCAGCCTCGGTGCGCGGCTTGTCGTTGGCCGGAGCTGGTGTCGAGGCGACCGGCGCGATGCCGGGCGCCGGCGGCCCGATCAAAGCTGGCGCGTCCTGCGGCTTCGCGATGGATGCCTGCGGCGGCGTTGTCGTCTGCTTGGCGATGGCGCCGGTGACGGAATCGAGCCCTTGCTCCAGCACGGTGACGCGCGAATAGAGCCGGTCGCGGTCCGTGTTCAGCGTCTCGATGGCGGAGGCGAGCCGTCGGGCCTCGTTCTGGCTCTCCTTGGTCAGGATCTGGAGCCGGTCGGCCTGGCGCGCGAGATCGGCGGACGCGACCTGGTCGCGCCGCCAGCCGAGCTGGGCCTGGTTGGCGAACACGGCAATCACCACGGCGCCGACGGCCGCCACGCCCCATGAGCCCAGCTGCCACATCATGCCGCGATCGAACGAACTCTCCTCGGCCACAAGTCCGGAGAACAGCCCGCCGGTCTCCTTGGCGCCGAAGGCATCCGCCAGTGGGTCGGAATCCTTTGCCATGAACGTTAAGTGCCCAACCCCTGTCCGGCTTCCCCGAATCAATCAGGGAACATTAACAGGAAAAGCGTGTCGCACTTGAACTCCGGGCGTTTGCGGGGGTAGCAAGGCGATAGCTCATGAGGGCGGCCGTTGCCGCTGGCGCCGATTGATTCGGCCGGATTGACAGGATTTCGATGACCGCGCGTTCCAGCCTCACGATCGTGCTCGCCGCCGGCGAAGGCACGCGTATGCGCTCACACCTGCCGAAAGTGCTGCATCCGGTCGCGCACCAGAGCCTGCTCGCCCACGTGCTCGCCGCGGCGCCCAGGGGAACCGGCACCTCGCTCGCGGTCGTGATCGGACCCGACCATCAGGCGGTGGCGGACGAAGCAAAGCGCATCCGCCCCGACGCGCTCACCTTCGTGCAACATGAACGGCTCGGCACCGCACATGCGGTGCTGGCGGCGCGCGATGCCATTGCGCGGGGCGTGGATGATTTGCTGATTGCGTTCGGCGACACGCCGCTGATCTCGGCCGAGACCTTTGCGCGGCTGCGCGCGCCGCTGGCCAAAGGCGCGGCGATTGCGGCGCTCGGCTTCCGCGCCGCCGATCCCACCGGCTATGGCCGCTTCATCGTCGAGGGCGACCGCCTGGTCGCGATCCGCGAGCAGGCCGATGCCAGCGCCGAGGAGCGCAGGATCGACCTCTGCAATGCCGGGGTCATGGCGATCGACGGCCGCCGCGCGCTCGCGATCCTCGACAAGATCGGCAATGCGAACTCCAAGGGCGAATATTATCTGACCGATGTGGTCGGCATTGTCAGCGAACAGGGATGGGATGCCGTGGTGATCGAAACCAGCGAGGACGAAGTGCGCGGCATCAACACCAAGGCGCAGCTCGCCGAGGCCGAAAGCGTGATGCAGGCGCGGTTGCGGAAAGCGGCTATGGAGGCCGGCGTCACGCTGATCGCGCCCGAAACCGTCTATCTCGCCGCGGATACCGTGTTCGGCAAGGACGTGACGATCGAGCCCTTCGTGGTGATCGGCCCCGGCGTTTCGATCGGCGACGGCACGGTGGTCCATTCCTTCTCGCACATCGTCGAGACCACGCTCGGCAAGAAGGTCTCCATCGGCCCCTATGCGCGGCTGCGGCCCGGCACCTCGCTCGGCGACGGCGCGCGCATCGGCAATTTCGTGGAGACCAAGGCCGCGACGCTGGAGGCCGGCGTCAAGGTCAACCATCTCTCCTACATCGGGGACGCCACCATCGGCGCCAATTCCAACATCGGCGCCGGCACCATCACCTGCAACTACGACGGCTTCAAGAAGCACAAGACGATCATCGGGCAGGGCGCCTTCGTCGGCACCAACTCCTCGCTGGTCGCGCCGGTGACCATCGGCAACGGCGCCTATATCGGCTCGGGCTCGGTGATCACGCGCGACGTGCCTGATGACGCCATGGCGCTGGAGCGCAGTCCGCAGACCATCCGCGAAGGTGGTGCGGCGCGCTATCGCGAGATGAAGACGGGTGCCAGGAAGCCTGAAAAGAAGCCGGCGAAATGAGCGGCGCTATTCGTCGTCGGCGAATTCCGAGAAGATCGCGCGCGTCAGGCGCCAGCCGCGCAGCTTGGCACGCTTTGCCGGCTCGCCGGCGACGTGCTTGATGATGACGGGCTTGCTTTCCTTGCCGCGCTGGGGCGGCGGCCAGTGCGCAAGGTGCGTGCCGGTGGTCTCGCTGGCGCGCACCGACATCGATGACAGACTTTTGCGGTCGGATGAGCCTTTCATGGCCTGTCTCCCTGGTACGCAAGGGTTGGCCAAATTCGTTGACAACAAGTTAACGCGCGCGGTTTAAGGCCCAGCCAGTTCGACGCAGGCGAGGCTCGTCGCCGTCGGTGCTGTCTCAATCAGCAATAATTATTGAGTATCTGGTTCCTTAGGAACTTCGCTAAAAACCGAGCGCGTCGTTTAGGCGATTTTTCGACGATTTGGGGGATATTGATCCGCATGTGCGGGATTGTCGGCATTCTCGGGCGCGAGCCGGTTGCAGAGCAATTGGTGGATTCGCTCAAACGTCTTGAATATCGCGGCTATGATTCCGCGGGCGTCGCCACGCTCGAGGGCAAGCATCTCGAGCGCCGCCGCGCCGAGGGCAAGCTGAAGAATCTGGAGAAGCGGCTGGAAGCCGAGCCGCTCAAGGGCACGACCGGAATCGGTCACACCCGCTGGGCCACCCACGGCAAGCCGACCGTGAACAATGCGCACCCGCACGCGACCGAGCGTGTCGCCGTGGTTCACAACGGCATCATCGAGAATTTCCGCGAGCTGCGCGAGGAGCTCGAGAACAAAGGCACGGTGTTCCACACCCAGACCGACACCGAGATCGTGCTGCATCTCGTCGACGATCTGCTCACGCGCGGCAACAAGCCGGTGGAAGCGGTGAAATTGACGCTGGCGCGTCTGCGCGGCGCGTTCGCGCTCGGCTTCATCTTCGCCGGCGAGGACGATTTGATGATCGGCGCCCGCAACGGTCCGCCGCTCGCGATCGGCTATGGTGACGGCGAGATGTATCTCGGCTCCGACGCCATCGCGCTTGGGCCGTTCACCGACACGATCAGCTATCTCGAGGACGGCGACTGGGTCGTGCTGACCCATACGAGCGCTGCGATCTTCGACAAGGACGGCCACGCCGTCCAGCGCGAGAAGACCAAGCACGCCGCCTCGACCTCGCTGGTCGACAAGGCCAATTACCGCCACTTCATGGCCAAGGAGATCCACGAGCAGCCGGAAGTGGTCGGCCACACGCTGGCACGCTATGTCGACATGGCGACCGAGCGGGTCTCCCTGCCGGTCAAGCTGCCGTTCGACTTCAAGAACATCCAGCGCATCAACATCACGGCCTGCGGCACCGCGAGCTACGCCGGGTTCGTCGCAAAATACTGGTTCGAGCGTTTCGCGCGCGTGCCGGTCGAGGTCGATGTCGCCTCCGAATTCCGCTACCGCGAGGCGCCGTTGCGCAAGGGAGATCTCGCCATCTTCATTTCGCAGTCGGGCGAGACCGCCGACACCCTGGCCGCGCTGCGCTACGCCAAGGCCGAAGGCGTGCACACGGTGGCCGTCGTCAACGTGCCGACCTCGACGATCGCGCGCGAGAGCGAAACCGTGCTGCCAACGCTGGCCGGCCCCGAGATCGGCGTCGCCTCGACCAAGGCCTTCACCTGCCAGCTCATGGTGCTGGCAAATCTTGCGATCGCGGCCGGCAAGGCCCGCGGCGAACTGTCCGACGAGGACGAGACCAAGCTCGTCCACGGGCTCGTCGAGGTCCCGCGTTTGATGTCGGATGCGCTCACCACCGAGCTCCAGATCGAGAAGCTCGCGCGCGAGATCGCGAAATCGCGTGACGTGCTCTATCTCGGTCGCGGCACCAGCTTCCCGCTCGCCCTCGAAGGCGCGCTGAAGCTGAAGGAGATCTCCTACATCCACGCCGAGGGCTATGCCGCCGGCGAGCTCAAGCACGGTCCGATCGCGTTGATCGACGAGACCATGCCGGTCGTGGTCATCGCGCCCTACGACCGGGTGTTCGAAAAGACCGTTTCCAACATGCAGGAGGTCGCCGCTCGCGGCGGCAAGATCATCCTGATGACCGACGCCAAAGGCGCGGCGGAGGCGACCGTCGAGTCCCTCGTCACCATCGTCATGCCTGACATGGCGGCGGCGTTCACGCCGATGGTCTATGCCGTCCCCGTTCAGCTGCTCGCCTATCATACGGCGGTCATCATGGGGACCGACGTCGACCAGCCGCGCAATCTCGCGAAATCCGTGACCGTGGAATAGGCAGAAGGGTCGGGCCGGAACGCTTCGTGGTCTTCCAAAACCTGCTAGAAGAACCTAGCTTGAACGAAGCGACCGACCTGGAACCCGAATGAACCCCCGTGACGACGCGCCTGCGCCCCTTGATCCCGTGCCGGAGCCGCATACCGGCCTGATAGGCCGCTTCCGCAATTATTTCCTCACCGGTCTCGTGGTGACGGGACCGGTTGCGATCACCTTTTATCTGGTTTGGTGGTTCGTCACCTGGGTTGATGGCGTGGTGCGGCCGTTCGTGCCGCTGGCCTATCGGCCTGAAACCTACATGCCGTACGTCATCCCCGGCTGGGGACTGATCGTCGCATTTTTCACGTTGACGCTGGTCGGCTTCCTCGCCGCCAATCTGATCGGCCGGACACTGGTCGATGTCGGCGAGACCTTCCTCGGCCGCATTCCGGCGGTGCGCGCCATCTACCGCGGCCTCAAGCAGGTGTTCGAGACGCTGTTCTCGGGCAAGGGCTCGAGCTTCCGCAAGGTCGGCCTGGTCGAGTTTCCCTCGCCGGGCATGTGGTCGATCGTGCTGATCTCGCAAGCGCCGAACGAGGACGTCTCCCGCAGCCTGCCGGGTCAGGAGGAGCACGTCTCGGTGTTCCTGCCTTGCTCGCCTAACCCGACGACGGGCTTCTTCTTCTACGTGCCCAAGAGCAAGATCGTCGAGGTCGACATGAGCACCGAGGACGCCGCGACGCTGATCATGTCGGCCGGCGTGGTGCAGCCGGGCTCGGCGCCCGATTCGAAGAAGGCGGCGGCGCTGGCGGGCATGGCGAATGCCGCGCGTATCGCCAACGCCTCGGCTCTCCAGCCCCAGCCTGCGAAGGTGGAGTAGGGCCATTCCTTTGCGGGATGGCCGCCGTTCACGCGGGCGTTCGCATCCCTGCCAGGGCGTGTACTCATGAACGTCAGCTTGGCAGTCACAGCGGAAAGCTGTGATTCAAGCCTGACAGGTGCCTTGTCACCCAAAACGAGTGCAAGGAGCTATTGCAGCTTGTGGCGTCATTTCATTTCTGCTTACTGCTGGGCTCTAGGTGTAAGCCGATATCCTAATTGAGATCCGCGCCAATGCTCACCATTTATGGCCGTAAATCGTCATTCAACTTGCAGAAGGTGATGTGGCTGGTCGGTGAGCTCGGCATCGCGCACAAGCATGTCGAACTTGGAGGCTCGTTCGGGGGCCTCGACACGCCTGAATTCCTGGCCATGAACCCGCATGGCCGCGTTCCAGTGATTGATGACTCCGGCGTCGTCGTCTGGGAGTCGCACGCCATCTTGAGGTATCTTGCGGCCAAATACGCTTCCGAAACGTCGTTCTGGAAGGCGAATCCGGCTGAGCGCGCGAAGGCAGACCAATGGATAGACTGGACGCAAACGGCGTTGCAGCCAGCATTCATGGTTGGTGTGTTTTGGGGTTGGTACCGCACGCCCGAAGCGCAGCGCAACTTGGCTGCGGTTGACAAAGCTCTGGAACAAACCAGCCGTTATCTGAAGCACATCGACCATCAGTTGAAAGGCAGGTGTTTCGTGCTGGGAGACCAGCTATCACTCGCCGATATTCCGGTAGGGACGCATCTTTATCGCTATCTCAATCTTGACCTTCCGCGCCCGAACTTGCCGAACGTTGAGCGCTGGTATGAGCGGCTGCAATCGAGGGCCGCCTACAATGAGCATGTGTGCGTACCATTCGACGAACTCTACGGCCGGCTTGATTTTTGATTTGCACGTCAGGGCGTATGATCAAGGGAGAGGATGCCCATGGCAATACGAAAGGATCGGATTCCAACCCACGGCTCCCTGGGAGCAAGGTGGCGAAGCTTACTCGCGTTACTATGCCCTTTGGATATCTGGCTAGGTGATCGCGGAGCTTGGGTGAGCTGCGCCAGCGCGCGCTATCACGGACAGAGCGGGCCTCACACGAAGTGCAACGCAAGTTTATGAGTACGCGCCCCGGTCTTCCGGTTAGATTGAGCGCCTCGCCTGGAATTCGACTTTGCTTCGACTTGGAGTGCACGATGTCCAACACGATGTCCAAAACAATTGCGATCCTCGCGCCCGGTGCCATGGGCAGTGCCGTGGCCCGCCGTCTCGGCGAGCACGGTGCGCGCGTGCTGACGTCGTTGAATGGGCGGAGCGAGGCGACGCGCAAACGCGCGGCGGATGCCGGCATGATCGGCGCCGAGGACGACGCGATCGCGGAGGCCGACATCATCCTCTCGATCGTGCCGCCGGGCGAAGCGGTGGCGCTCGCCGAGCGGCTGGCTGGGCTGATCGTCCGGCGCGAGAAGAAGCCGGTCGTGGTCGATTGCAATGCCGTCAACGTCGATACCGTGATGAGGATCGAGGAGATCATCGGCTCGGCTCAGGCGCCGTTCGTCGATGCCGGCATCATCGGGTTCCCGCCCCAGCCCGGCGGCAAGAGCCCCGCGTTCTACATGTCCGGCGAGCACGCCAAGGACGTCGCCGTGCTGAAGGATTTCGGGCTCGACGTGCGGATCGTCGAAGGGCCGGTCGGTGCCGCGTCCGCGCTCAAAATGTCCTACGCCGGTATCGTCAAGGGCCTCGCCGGCATCGGCTCGGCGATGGTGGTCGCGGCAACGAAAGCGGGGGCTGCCGATGCGCTGCGCGACGAACTCGCACGCAGCCAGCCCGCGGTTCTGGCCCGCCTCGAAGTCGCGCTGCCGGACATGATCCCGAAGGCCTATCGCTGGGTTGCGGAGATGCGGGAGATTTCCGGCTTTCTCGGCCCCGATCATCCGGCCAGCCAGGTTTACGAAGGCTTTGCGCGCTGGTTCGAGCATCTCGCCGAGGACGCGAAAGGCGACGCGGCGGATACCGATCTGATGAAGGCATTCGCCGCGGGCATCGCGCAGAAGAAATCCTGATTGTCCGGTCTCAGGTCACGGTCATCGATCATGCGCCGTGCACCGAATCCAGAAAACCCTCGATGTCCCGATCGCGTCTCAAGCGCACGACCGGGACGTCAGCGCCATACTGCATACGCTCGGCCTCGATGACAGGCGCGCGCTCGGTGTCGTAGCGCCATGCCTCGAGCATCAATTTCCAGTCGAACTGTTCGGGACACCCCTCCGGGAGGTCAGGCCGGGTCTTGTCGCGATCGAAGGCGGAGCGCAAGAGAATGCGCCACTGGCAGAGCCAGCGCGGGCGGTCGATGACGACCAGCGCATCGGCGCGCGCCAGCGTGAGATCGAAGGCAAGTCCCGAGAAGCTGCCGTCGACAACCCATGCGTCGCCCGCGATCGCATCAGCGACGCGCGCCCGGAAGCTCGGCTTGTCGGATGGCTTCCATCCCGGCCGCCAGTAGAGCACGTCGAGATGCACCACCGGCAGCCCGAGCATTCGCCCGAGATTCCGGGAGAGGCTCGTCTTTCCGCTACCCTGACAGCCTACGACGATGATCCGGCGCATGATGGGAAGATTTCACAAAGCCAGCCGCGACGAAAGGGGGCACTTAAGAGCCGGGCTTATCCGCATCGTCATTGCGAGCGGAGCGAAGCAATCCAGAGTCCCTCAATGGAAAGATCCTGGATTGCTTCGCTTGGCTCGCAATGACGGGAAGGAGACGGCGCGTGGCCCATCTGTTATTCTTTGTGCGGAAGCGGTCACTCCGCATTGGGAGTTCGAATGAGAGTACTTGTGATCGGCGCGGGAGCGCTCGGAGGCTATTACGGAGCTCGCCTGGTCCGAGCCGGCGGCGACGTGACCTTTCTGGTGCGGGCCGGGCGGGCGGAGCAATTGCGGCGGAATGGATTGCAGGTCGTGAGCCCGCATGGCGACTTCGCCGTGCAGCCGAAGGTCATCCTGGCCAACGATCTCAAGGAAACGTTCGACGTCGTGCTCGTCGGGGTGAAATCCTACTCGCTCGACGATGCGATGGTCCAGTTTGCCCCGGCGGTCGGCGCCAACACGATGATTTTGCCGATCCTCAACGGCTTGAAACATGTCGACGCCCTGACTGCGCGGTTCGGTGCGAGGTGCGTCCTCGGCGGGCTCGCGAATGTCAGTGCCGGGCTCGATGCGGATGGCCGTGTCGTTCAGTTCATGGCCAATCAGACGATTGTCTTCGGGGAGATCGAGGGTTCGCTGAGCGAGCGTGTGCTTGCCCTGGAGACGCTGCTGCACGTGCCCGGTATCGACGTGCGCGCCAGCGAAGCGATCATGCAGGACATGTGGGAGAAATTCGTCCAGCTCAGCACGCTAGCCGGCATCACCTGCCTGATGCGTGCAAGCATCGGAGACATTCTGTCCGTGCCGAACGGCGAGCAATCTATTTTCCGCCTGTTTGCGGAATGCTGTGCCGTCGCGACGGCCTCGGGTTTTGAGCCGCGAGCGCCTTTCATCGAGTTTGACCGGAAGCTGTTCACGACCCCGGACTCCCCGCTCAAGGCCTCGATGCTGCGTGATATCGAGCGCGGTTCGATCACCGAGGCGGACCACATCCTCGGCGATATGGCCAACCGGGCCCGTGCACTCGGCGTCGACACGCCGCTGCTGGATTTGGCCCGCGCGCATGTGGCGGCCTATGAGATCGGGCGCCAGAGAGCGGCCTAACCCGCCCCGATCAGCGGGATCGCTTCATCCCGCTCATACAAATACAGCAGGCATCGCAGTGCCTCGCCGCGCTCGCCCTTGAGTTTCGGATCGTCCTTCAGGATGCGCAGCGCCTCGTCGCGGGCCTGCGTGATGAGCTGGCCGTGCACCTCCGACCGGGCGATGCGGTAGCCGGGCAGGCCGCTCTGGCGCACGCCGAGCACATCGCCTTCGCCGCGCAGCTTCAGATCTTCCTCGGCGATCCGAAAGCCGTCGGTGGTCTCGCGGATCACCTTCAGCCGCGCCTTCGACATTTCGCCGAGCGGCTCGGAGTAGAGCAGCAGACAGGTCGAGGCCTCCGAGCCGCGCCCGATGCGGCCGCGCAATTGATGAAGCTGGGCGAGGCCAAAGCGTTCGGCGTTCTCGATCACCATGATGGTCGCCGCCGGCACGTCGACACCGACCTCGACCACGGTGGTCGCGACCAGCAGCCCGATCTCGTGGGCGGCGAACTGGCCCATGACGCGGTCCTTCTCGGTGCCCTTCATCTGGCCGTGGACAAGGCCGACGCGGTCGCCGAAACGCTTCTGGAGGCTTTCGAAGCGCTTGGTGGCATTGGTTAGGTGCTCGGTGCCCTCGGCCTCGGATTCCTCGACCAGCGGGCAGATCCAGTAGACCAGCTTGCCGGATTCGAGCGCGCGGCCGATGCTGTCGGTGACCTCGCCGAGGCGGCTCATCGAGATGGTGCGGGTTTCGATCGGCTGGCGGCCGGCCGGCTTCTCCCTGAGCTCGCTGATGTCCATGTCGCCGAAATAGGTCAGCACCAGCGTGCGCGGGATCGGCGTGGCGCTCAGCACCAGCACGTCGACGGCCTCGCCCTTTGAGGTCAGCGCCAGCCGCTCGCGCACGCCAAAACGATGCTGCTCGTCGACGACCGCGAGGGCGAGATCGCGAAAGATCACGTCGTCCTGGATCAACGCATGGGTGCCGACGAGCAGGTCGATCTCGCCGGCTTCGAGCTGTGCCAAGAGTTCCCGCCGCTCCTTGCCTTTTTCGCGGCCGGTGAGGATCGCGACCCGCATGCCCGCACGCTCGGCGAGCGGCGCGATGGTCTTGATGTGCTGGCGCGCCAGAATTTCGGTCGGCGCCATTAGCGCCGCCTGCTTGCCGACCTCGGTGACGGCAGCTGCGGCGAGCAGCGCGACCACGGTCTTGCCGGAGCCGACGTCGCCCTGGAGCAGGCGCAGCATGCGCACCGGCTGTTGTAGATCATTGGCGATGGCGGCTGCTGCGTCGCGCTGAGATGAGGTCAGCGCGTAGGGCAGGGCATCGATGATCTTGTTGCGGAGGTGCCCGTCGCCGGCGTTGCGCACACCGGCCGGGCGGCGCAATTGCGCGCGGATCAGGGCAAGCGCGAGTTGCCCGGCCAGGAGCTCGTCGAAGGCGAGCCGCGACCAGAACGGCTGGTCGGGCAGAATGTCGGTGAGCTCGACCGGCTGATGTACGCGGGTGAGCGCCTCGGCGATCGGCGGGAAGCCGCAGCGGCGCAGCACCTCCGGGCTGATCCATTCCGGCAGCGCCGGTAGCTTCTGCAGCGCCTGGGCGACCGCGCGGCGGAGTGAGCCGAGTGCAAGGCCCTCGGTCAAGGGATAGACGGGATCGATGCCGGAGAGTTTGGAAATCGCCTCCTCGTCCAGCACCCGGTCGGGATGCACGATCTGCGGGATGCCGTCGTACATCTGGAGCGTGCCGGAGACGAAGCGCTTCTCGCCGATCGGCAGCAGCTTCTCGACATAGCCGGGCTTTGCGCGGAAGAACGTCAGCACGACGTCGCCGGTATCGTCGCTGGCGTAGACGAGGTAGGGCGCGCGGGCATTGCGCGGCGGGGGCGGGCGGTGGCGGTCGACCGTGACCTCCAGCGTCACCATAGTTCCCTGCACGGCGTCGCGGATCTTCGGCCGCGCGCGGCGGTCGATGACCTGGCTCGGCAAATGCAGCAACAGATCGACCAGCCGCGGCGTCTCATTGCGGCTGAGCAGATATTGCAGCAGCTTGTCCTGCTTCGGACCGACGCCGGGTAGGCTGGTCACGGGGGCAAACAGCGGATTGAGCAGGCTGGGGCGCATCAGGCGAACCTAGGATCGTTTTCGCTCGTCATGCCCGGCTTTATGCCCGGCATCCACGTGTTTTTTCGCGTCCCTGCGGCGGCAGCGGCCATGACAAATCGAGGGCTGACAGGGCCCGCCCGAGTGGCTATATCACCCCGGCCCGGCACGTCCGGGCTTTTGGCGTTTGACTGGAATTGAGACATGACGGGAACGACACGATCGAGCGACGGGCTGGACGACCGCCGCAAGCGGCTTCTGTTCCGCTGCTGGCACCGCGGCACGCGCGAGATGGACCTGATCCTCGGCCGCTTCGCGGATGCCGAGATCGGCAATCTGTCCGACGACGAGCTGACGCAGCTCGAGACCCTGCTCGAAGAGGCCGATCCCGACCTCTACGCCGCCATCACCGGCGACAAGGTGCTTCCCGCCGAAGTCATCGGCCCGCTGTTTGCGCGCATCAAGGCGTTTCCGATCGCGGACCGCGACGTATGAAGCAGGGGATGAAATCGCCGGCCGAGCTGCTCACGCCCGGCCGCGCGCTGACGCTTGCCAATGTCGCCGAGGGTGCCGAGGGCCTCGTCGTCTCCGATCTGGCGCGCGCAATCGCGGCGCGGCCGAAGAAGCCGGCCGTCAGCCTCGCGGTGATCTGCCGCGACGGGCCGCGGATGCAGCAGCTCGAACGTGCCTTGCAATTCTTCGCGCCCGATTTGCCCGTGCTGACCTTCCCGGCCTGGGACTGCCAACCCTATGACCGCGTCTCGCCGCATGGCGGCGTCCTCGCGCAGCGCCTGACGACGCTGGCACGGCTGGCGTCCCTGACCGGTAGCGACAAGCCGCTGATCGTGCTGACCACGGTGAACGCCGTCGTGCAGCGCGTGCCGGCGCGCGAGCTCGTCGCGGCGCAGGCGCTGTCGGTCGCGCCGGGCAACGTCGTGCCGATGGACACCATCATCGCCTGGCTCGAGCACAACGGCTACAATCGCTCCTCGACCGTGCGCGAGCCCGGCGAATACGCCGTGCGCGGCGGCATTCTGGACCTGTTTCCGGCCGGCCTGGAACAGCCCGTCCGCTTCGACTTCTTCGGCGACAGCCTGGAATCGATCCGCACCTTCGATGCCGAGACCCAGCGCACGCTGCTCGACATGCGCGCGCTCGATCTCGTGCCGATCTCAGAATTCCAGCTCGTCACCGACACCATCCGCCGCTTTCGCATGGGGTATGTCGCCGAGTTCGGCGCGCCCGAGCGCGACGATGCGCTCTACGAAGCCGTCAGCGAGGGCCGCCGTCATCCCGGCATGGAGCACTGGCTGCCGCTGTTCCAGGACCGGATGGACACGCTGTTCGACTACCTGCAGGGCGCGGCGATCGCGATCGAGCCGCAGGCCGAGGACGCCATCCGCGAGCGCTTCAAGCAGATCCTCGACTATTACCAGGCCCGCCGCGATGCGATGGAGCATCCGGGCGGCGGCGCCATCTACAAGCCGCTGCCGCCTGACCGGCTCTATCTGACCGAGGAGGAGTGGGGCAAGCGCGAGAGCGGGATGCCGCTGGTGCGGCTGACACAGTTTTCGGTGCCTGCCGATGGTACCAGCGTGGTCGATGCCGGGGCACGCAAGGGCCGCGACTTCGCGCCGGAGCGCAATGATAACAAGGTCAACGTCTTCGAAGCCGTCGTCGCACATGTGCATGGGCTGCTGACAAGCCGCAAGAAGGTGGTCATCGCGCTCTGGACGGAGGGCTCGCGCGACCGCATGACCTCGATGCTGCGTGATCACAAGCTCACCCCTGTGACCAGCGTCAACAGCTGGCGCACGGTGCAGGCGACCCCGCGCAACGAGACCATGCTTGCCGTGCTCGGCCTCGAAAGCGGTTTCGAGACCGACGAGATCGCTGTCATCAGCGAGCAGGACATTCTTGGCGATCGCCTGGTGCGGCCGCGCAAGGCGAGCCGCAAGCTCGACAATTTCATCTCGGAGGTGACGAGCCTCGCCGCCGGCGACATCGTCGTCCACGTCGACCACGGTATCGGCCGCTTCATCGGCCTGCAGACGCTCGACGTCGCCGGCGCGCCGCATGACTGCCTCGAGCTGCATTATGCCGCCGAGACAAAACTGTTCCTGCCGGTCGAGAACATCGAGCTGCTGTCGCGCTACGGCTCCGACCAGACCTCGGTCGAACTCGATCGTCTCGGCGGCTCCGGCTGGCAGACGCGCAAGGCCAAGCTCAAGAACCGCATCCGCGAGATCGCGGGCGAGCTGATCAAGATCGCTGCCGAGCGCCACCTCCACGAGGCGCCGAAGCTGCCGGTGCAGCCGGGCCTCTATGACGAGTTCTGCGCGCGCTTCCCGTATGACGAGACCGAGGATCAGCTCGGCGCGATCGAGTCCACGCTGAAGGACCTCGAGCTCGGCCGTCCCATGGACCGGCTGATTTGCGGCGACGTCGGCTTCGGCAAGACCGAGGTGGCGCTGCGTGCCGCCTTCGCGGTCGCGCTCGAAGGCAAGCAGGTCGCAGTCGTGGTGCCGACCACGCTGCTCGCCCGTCAGCACCACAAGACGTTCACCGACCGCTTCAAGGGTTTCCCGGTGCAGGTCGCACAGGCCTCGCGCCTGGTGCCGGCCAAGCAGCTCAATCTGGTCAAGAAAGGCCTCACCGACGGTTCGGTCGATATCGTCGTCGGCACCCACGCGCTGCTCAGCAAGTCGATCAAGTTCCGCGACCTCGGCCTGCTGATCGTCGACGAGGAGCAGCATTTCGGCGTCACCCACAAGGAGCGGCTGAAGCAGCTCCGCGCCGAGGTGCACGTGCTGACGCTGTCGGCGACGCCGATTCCGCGCACGCTTCAATTGGCGCTCACCGGCGTGCGCGAGCTCTCGATCATCGCCTCGCCGCCGGTCGACCGTCTCGCGGTCCGCACCTTCGTCGCTCCGCACGATCCCCTGATGATCCGCGAGGCGCTGCTGCGCGAGCGCTATCGCGGCGGCCAGGCGTTCTACGTGGTGCCGCGCATCGACGACCTCGCCGAGGTCAAGGACTTCCTCGACAAGAACGTGCCGGAGATGAAGGTCGCGGTCGCGCACGGGCAGATGCCGCCCGCCGTGATCGAGGACATCATGACCGCGTTCTACGACGGCAAGTTCGACATCCTGCTGTCGACCACGATCGTGGAATCCGGCCTCGACATCCCCAACGCCAACACGCTGATCGTGCATCGGGCGGACATGTTCGGCCTCGCCCAGCTCTACCAGCTCCGTGGTCGCGTCGGCCGTTCCAAGCTGCGGGCCTATGCGCTGTTCACGCTGCCGGCGCAGCAGAAGATCACGGCGCAGGCCGAGCGCAGGCTCACCGTGCTGCAATCGCTGGAGACGCTGGGCGCGGGCTTCCAGCTCGCCTCGCACGACCTCGACATCCGCGGCGCCGGCAACATCCTGGGCGAGCAGCAGTCCGGCCACATCAAGGAGGTCGGTTTCGAGCTCTACCAGTCGATGCTGGAGGAGGCGATCGTCAACCTCAAGGCCGGCGTGTCCGAGCCCGCCGCCGACCGCTGGTCGCCGACGATCACAATCGGCATGCCCGTGCTGATTCCGGAGGACTATGTCGGCGATCTCTCGGTGCGGCTGTCACTCTACCGGCGGCTCGCCGACCTCGACAGCGAGGAGGAGATCGAGAACTTCGGTGCCGAGATGCGCGATCGTTTCGGCGTGCTGCCGGACGAGGTGCGCTATTTGTTCAAGGTCGCCGCGATCAAGGCGTTCTGCCGCCAGGCTAATGTCGGCAAGATCGATGCCGGTCCGAAGGGCGCCGTCATCGCCTTCCGAGACAATTCCTTCGCCCATCCCGATCGGCTGGTGAGCTTCATCCGCAGCCACGGCCAGGCCGCGAAGGTGCGGCCCGACATGAAGGTGGTGTTCCTGCAAGACTGGGAGACGCCGGAAGAGCGTCTGGCCGGCACCACCGAGATCATGCGCCAGCTGGCGCAGCTCGCGCAGAGCAAGAAGGCGGCGTGAGCGAGGTGCCGTAGGGTGGGCAAAGCGAAGCGTGCCCACCACCATCGTCAACTTTGGAAAATGGTGGGCACGGCGCAAGTGCGCCTTTGCCCACCCTACGGCAGCTCGCGAGGTAATTACGACGCCGCCCGCGACGCGTCGGCCGAGAGCCGCCCAAGTAGCGACCTTGCCGTATCCGACGGCGACAGCGAATCCACCGAGACCACGGGATCGCTGCGCATTTCGTGCTTGCCGTTCGACGTGTGCCGCATCACGGCAGAGAGGCGGCGGGCGATCATGTGGGCGGTGCGGAAGTCGGTTTCGGCGAACACGACGATGACCGACCCGTCCTTCTGCGCCACGCCAAAATCCATCTGTCGCATCAGGCGGCTGAGAATGCGCGCGGCATCGAGCTGGGCGCGGGAATTGCCGGGATCGAAGGCGAAGCGTGCGACCGAGAGGCCGCCGCCGTGGGCCAGCGTCTGCTCGACCGCCTTGGCAAAATCGCGGGCAAAGGCCTCTACCGTGAGCAGACCGCTGCGCGGGTCGAGCCAGCCGCCGGCATCCATCGAGCGCAGCGTGCGGCTCAGCTGGGCTTCCATCGCGTGCTGGCGGATCAGGGGCAGCGCGTTGGCGGCGACCTTCGCCGGCTCGCCCGGGATCAGCTCGAGATTGGGCAAGTCATAAGCCTGCGTCAACTGATGCGCGGTGACGACCACGGGCAGGCTGCGGAAGCGAGTGTCCTCGGCGAGCACCGTGAGGAAGGCATCGGTCACGCGGGCGGTAAAACCTTCGGCGAGCACGACGCCGTCGAGGTCGCGGGTGTTGAGATGCTTGGCCGCGGCCTCGATCGAGAGCGCGCCGACGACGCCAATACGCTCGCCTAGCGCAACGGAAAGCGCGGGGTAAGCCACGCCGCGACCGATCAGAAGCACCGTAGCATCGCGAACGGGATCAGCGTCCGGCAGCGCGACTTTCACCTCGGGCAGCCGGCGCAGCACCGTGGCATGAAGCGTGCGAATCCGTAGCGCGGCGCGAAGCCGTGCGATCAGGCGTTCGGAATGGCCGGCGCGCGAGGAGGAGAAGGGCAGGGCGTTGTGCGGGAGCGCGCCCGCCGCGTCCAACGCCACGAAGGGAAGGTAAGGCGATTGCTCGGCGATCTTCCTGGCGAGCAGCGCCAGATGCGGCTCGTGCCCGGCATCCATCGCGGCGAGAACCACGGCCGGCTGCACCTCTTCGACCGCGCGCGTCGCGCCGGCCCAGCCGGTGTCGATCACGGGGAAGAATCGCGCCTCGTCCAGCGCCGCGATGAAGGCCGGCCGCTCGCCATTGGACACAAACAGGATCGGGCCGGCCTGGGACATCGAGAGACTCTGATCACGCGACAGGTGCCGCGCAATCTAGTCCGGCCGCCTTAATGCAGCGTCAATGGAACGGTCGAAATGACCCTCAACCCGGTCCGGAACGGTCGCGAAAAGCTTCGACCATCAGGGGGTTAAGCCCGAGTTCACTGAGCGCCTCGCGGGCGCGGGCATTGTCCTGGGCTCGGCCCGCGAGCCGGTGACCGGAGAGCCGGTCGGGCAGCGCGGTCAGCAGGGCGCCCTGGCCGAGCCGGCGCGCCCATTCCTGGAGGTCGTTGGAGAGGAAGCGGTAGCCGCCGACGGCCATGATCCCGGAGGGCGGCGCGGTGATGCAGATCGCGCCGCTGGGACGATCGAGCCGCGCGGCATAGCCGGTATCGACATAGTCACGTGGCGGCTGCGCGATCAGGGTGTCGCCGGCCGGCTGTGGCGGGGCGTAGGCCGCGATCGGCACCATCGGGCCGCGCAGGCCGAGCGTGCCCTTCGGCGTCAGCAGAATCTCGCCGGCGATCGATGAACCCGACTGCTCGCGTGGCGCGCCGTGCGGTCCCGGCATCACCGGTACCGGCATGCCGTCCTCGCCACGCCGGGCGCCGAACAATCCGGCCTCGCCGAACAGATAGACGTCCGTGAACGGCGCGTGCGGCGCGATCCATGCCTCGCTCGCCGCCACCTGCTCGGGCGCGCGCCACAGGCCGATGACGTTGCGCAAGGTCGGCATCCGCGCCGCCAGATCGGAATCGCCGAGCCGCTGGGCAAATTGCGCCGGTGCGATCAGCACGTCGCATTCGTGCGCGTTGATCTGCTGCTCCAGCACGTCGTTCTCGAACGGATGATGCAGCGCCAGCGTACCGCCGCACAGCAGCCACACCGCGAGCGAGGAGGCGAGCCCTGCGAACGACATCGGCGTGAACGCCGCCATCACGGTCGCGCCCTGCCTGACGTCGGCTTCCAGCGACATCGCGAGCCCACCGGCGATCAGGCTGAAATGCGGTCGCGGCACCGGACGAAAGCCTTCCGCGGTAACGTCGAAGGAGATCATCGCCGCCTTGCGGCCATCCTGAATCACGGCGCGCGAGGTGCCGGGCGGACGGGCCTGCACGTCGTCGAGCGAGGCCATGCCTTCGGGCAGGTTGGTGCCGAAGCCGCAGACATGGCGAATCGAGAAGGCTTCCGCGGCCGCATGCATGGCGAGATCGGCATAGCTGACGCCGTCGACCGTACTCATGGTGACGATGGCGCGCGCCGCGGTGCGGTTGAGAGCGGCGGTCAGTTCGGCATGGCGCCAGAGCAGCGGCAGCACGGCAACGACGAGGCCGGCGCGATGGGCGGCGAGAACGGTGAGCACGAACTCGACCGTATTCGGCAGCTGGATGGCGATGACGGAATTGGCCGGCAGGCCCGATTCGACGAAATAGGCGGACAGCGCCTCGATGGCCGTGTCAGCCTCGGCATAGCTCATCCGCCGCGGCTGGTGCCCGGTCACGCGGAACTTGTTCAGCGGGTCGAGCAGGGCAGTCGCGTGCGGCTGCCGCATCAGCGTGCGCTGAAACAACGTGTCGAGCGTCGGCGATACGGCTGGCTGGTTCACGGCGTCACTTTGCTTGATCAGCTTGCGGCTGCCCCTTCGACCACCAGGTCTCCGGCAAATAGCCGGACAGCGAGGTGGCCTCTGGCCGTTCTATCCGATTCCAGCGCGCGATCCATTGCTCGGATACGTTAAACAGGGGGATTGTATAGAAACCGGAGATCAAAGCGCGATCGAGCGCCCGTACCGCGGATACGAAATCCGTATGTTCACGGGCTTCCAGCAGTGCGGCGATCATCGCATCGACCGCGGGATCCCGGGCCCCCATGTAGTTGCGGGTGCCCGGATTGTCGGCGGCAGCGCTCCCCCAGTAGAAATATTGCTCGTTGCCGGGCGACAGCGACTGGTCCCAGCGGTTCTGGATCATGTCGAACTCGTAGGCGAGCCGGCGCTGGTCGAACTGCACGGGATCGACCGATCGCACGCTCGGCTCGATGCCGGCGCGCCTGAGGTCGCGCTGGAACGCAAGCGCGACGCGTTCCTGGTCGCGGGTCGTGACCAGGATCTCGAAGGTGAAGGGCGCCTTGGTCGCGCGGTTGTGCAGCACAGTGCCGTCGAGATCGTAGCCGGCTTCCGACAACAGCTTCAGGGCCGCGCGTAGCGTGGTCCGGTCGCGGCCCGAACCGTCGGTCACCGGCAGGCGGTAGCTGCCGTCCATGATGTCAGGCGGAATCTGCGCGGCGAACGGCTTGAGCAGCTCGCGCTCGCGCGTATCGGAGGGATGGCCATACGCTGACAGGTCCGAGCCGGCAAAATAGCCGGCGACGCGCGAGTAGAGGTTGAAGAAGTAGTTGCGGTTGACCAGCTCGAAATCGAACAGCAGCGTCAAGGCTTGGCGGACGCGGATGTCGGCGAAGATGGGACGCCGCGTGTTGAACACCAGAAATTCGGAAGGTTGCGGCACGCCCGGCTTGAAGGTGTCGCGGATCACGTCGCCATTCTTCGCCGCGGGAAAGTCGTAGCCGTCATGCCAGCGCAGCGGCTCGTGCTCGATGCGGAAATCATAGAGGCCGCGCTTGAAAGCTTCGAACTGGCCGTTGGCCTCGCGAAAATAGTCGAGCCTGATCTCGTCGAAATTGTAGAGCCCGCGATTGATGGGGAGGTCACGGCCCCAATAGTCGGGATTGCGGGTGAGCGTCACGCTGGCACCGGGCCTCACCGCGGTGACGCGATAGGGGCCGGAGCCGACCGGACCCGTCAGCGTCGTCTCCTCGAAAGCCGCGACGTCGACCGCGTGTTTCGGCAGGATCGGCATCAAGCCGAGGATCAGCGGCAGTTCGCGGTCATTGGCCCCCGCAAGGTCGAAGCGGACGGTGAGGGGATCCGGCGCCTCGGCGCTTGCGACCTTGCCGTAATATTGCCGGTGGTTGGGGCGGCCGTGGTCGCGCAGCAGCTGCCAGGAGAACAGCACGTCCTCGGCGCGGACCGGCTTGCCGTCGGAGAAGCGGGCGCGGGGATCGATGTGGAACGTGACAAAGCTCCGCTCGTCATCGGTCTCGACCGATCTGGCGAGCAGGCCGTAGAGCGTGAACGGCTCGTCATTGCCGCGCGCGAGCAGGCTCTCGATCACGTAGTTCCGCATCTGCTGCACGGCCAGTCCCTTGACGATGAAGGGATTGAGGCTGTCGAAGGTGCCAAGAACGCCCCAGGTCAGCCGGCCGCCTTTGGGGGCATCAGGATTGACGTAAGGCATGTGGGTGAAATCGGCAGGCATCGCCGGCTTGCCGTGCATCGCGATGGCGTGGGCCTCCTCTGCCCCCGCGCCGCTTGCCGGGAGCCCCAAGGCGAATGAGACCCCCAAGCCGAAAGCCAGGGTGCAGAGGCGGACGCAAAGACCTTCAGGGCGGCCCTCGAGAAGGCGCTGGAACATGAACATCTGCACACGTTGATTCGAGGACCGCGGGCCTGAATCCTATCACAGGGATTTTCCCGGGGGCGCACGCCGGCGCGCGGCCAAAGACGCTTGTCGGCATTGATCTTTTCGTCGGCCACGTTAAGAAGGCACGCAATCGCGCACGAGCGCCGAGCCGTCACTTATCCGCCTCATTTGACGGGGAGAGAGCCGCGCCCAAGGCGGCCAGGTTCGGTGCGTCGAAGCGGTTCGGGCACTTCCCGTTTAGAAAGGGTTTTCCGCAATGAATTTCCGTTACTTGGCCGCGTCCGTCCGGCCGCGCGGGCGACTTCTCGCCTTGTTGACGGCGACGGCGTTGGCCGTCCCGTTTGCCGCCGAGGCTCAGGCGCCGGCTCCGGGCGCGCCCGCGCCCAAGGCGGCTCCGAAGGCCGCTCCGAAGGCTGCCCCAAAAGCGCCGGCGCCGGCCGCTCAGGCACCCGCCCAACCGGCACCCGCCCAAGGCGCTCCGGCGCAGCAGGGCGCGGCCCAGCCGGCCGATCAGCAGATCCAGCTGATCTATGCCCCCTGGACCAAGTTCTGCCTCAAGGGCCAGGACGCCAACGCCAAGCAGGTCTGCTTCACCGGCAAGGACGGCCGTATCGAGTCGGGCCAGCCGGTCATCGCAGCCGTCATCATCGAGCCCGAAGGCGAGCCGAAGAAGATCCTGCGCGTGACGCTGCCGCTCGGCATGCAGCTGGTGCACGGCACCCGCATCATCGTGGACAACAATCCGCCGTTGCAGAGCCCGTATGTGATCTGCTTCCAGAACGGCTGCATGTCCGACTACGAGGCCACGCCCGAGTTCATCAACAACATGAAGAAGGGCCAGAACCTCGTTGTTCAGGCGATCAATGCCAACGGCGCACCGCTGACGCTGCCGCTGCCGCTCGCCGGCGAATTCCAGAAGGCCTATGACGGTCCGCCGACCGATCCGAAGGTGTTCGAGGAAACTCAGAGGAAGCTGCAGGAAGAGCTCCAGAAGAAGGCTGAAGAGCTGCAGAAGAAGCAGCAGCAAGCGCCTGGCGCCGCTCCGGCCGGACAGAAGTAATCAGCGATCAATCCCGCACATGAAAAAGGCGCTCGGTTCGAGCGCCTTTTTTGCTGGCCAGTTGGTGGCGGCGAAACTCAGTTCAGCGATGGATTCCGCGGGCGGTAACCGCCGGTCTTGTCCTTGACGAAGATCTCGGCGACCTGGGAATGCCGGACCGGCTCGCCGGAATCGTCCGGCACGAGATTCTGTTCGGAGACATAGGCGACGTATTCCGACTCCGAGTTCTCCGCGAGCAGGTGATAGAACGGCTGGTCCTTGTGGGGCCGCACCTCCTCGGGGATCGACAGCCACCACTCCTCGGTGTTGTTGAATTCCGGATCGATGTCGAAGATCACGCCCCGGAACGAGAAGATCCGGTGGCGCACGACCTGTCCGATCTGGAATTTGGCGGTCCGCGCTTTAATCATTCCCCGTCGATAGACCAGGATTGTGGCCGATGCTAGTGCCCTGATCTGGAATTAACCCGCGGTTGCGGGGCAGATAACCCCACAATCTTCAGAAAACACTTCATCAATGGTCGATATCCTCAATCTGGCTCTACCTTATTTCGGCTTAATCTTCGTTGGATTCGCCTGTGGCAAGGTCAAGTCGCTTCCGGAATCGGGCCTCGCCTGGATGAACTTCTTCCTGCTCTATGTGTCGCTGCCGGCGCTGCTGTTTGCGATCATGTCGAAGACGCCGTTTTCGGAATTGAACAACCCGCCGTTCCTGGTCGCGACCACGCTGTCGACGGTTGCGGCGTTCACACTCGCGCTGGTGATCGGCAAGGTTCTCGGCCGGCTGACACTGCGCGAGGCGACGCTTGCCGGGCTCTCGGGCGGCTACGGTAATATCGGCTACATGGGACCGGGCCTGGCGCTCGCCGTGCTCGGGCCGAAGGCCTCGGCGCCGACTGCGCTGATCTTCTGCTGCGACAGCATCTTTCTGTTCACGATCGTGCCGCTGCTGATTGAGCTCTCGGACCGCGATCATCCCTCGATCGTGCATGCCTTCGGCGTCGTGCTGAAGCAGATCGTGCTCAACCCGCTGATCATGTCGGCCTGTTTCGGCGCGGCCTTCGCATCGCTGCATATCGAGATGCCGGTCGCGCTCGATCGCACCATCACCTTCCTCCAGAACGCAGCCGCCCCGACCGCGCTGTTCGTGCTCGGCGTCACCGTGGCGCTCCGTCCGTTCGATCGGGTCCCGTGGGAAGTGCCGGGCGTGATCGCGATCAAGCTCCTGATCCACCCGCTCGCAGCTTTCGGCCTGATGCTGGCGTTCGGCCCGTTCGCGCAGCCCTGGGCCGCGACCGCCGTGCTGATGGCCTCGCTGCCGCCGGCGTTGAACGTGTTCGTCATCGCCCGGCAGAACGACGCCTGGATCGAATCCGCCTCCGTCGCAGTGCTCCTTGGGACCTTTGCGTCCGTTGTCACGCTGACCAGCGTGATGTGGGCGATCCAGACCGGGCGGCTGGCGTTTCCTTGAGCGGCGGTTACTTCCGCCAAGTCGGCGTCAGCCCCTCGCGCATGGCGAAGCGGCGCAGCGGGCCGATCGCGCCAAGCAGGTGCATGCCGACCGCGCGGACAGGCTGGAGCGGCAGGAAATCGTTGAGCAGCGAGCGGTTGGCGATGTCGATCGCAAAAGTCCGGCTCAGGATGTCCGGACGCCGCGCCCGGTCGTAACGTTTGAGCACGTCGGGCGCGCCGGGATCCTGACCGGCCGCGATGGCCTCGCCTGCGAGCCTCGCAATGTCGGCGGCATCGCGAAGGCCGAGATTGAGGCCCTGGGCGCCGATCGGGGGAACCACATGGGCGGCTTCGCCGACCAGCGCGATGCGGTCGCGACCAAAGGATTTTGGACGTTCGATCGCCAGCGGGAACAAATGGCGGCCCGGCTCCACCGTCATGCGTCCGAGGATCGAATGGGACTGCTTCTCGATCGCGGCGGACAATTCCTCGTCGCTCAGGCCGCGAAGTCGCTCTGCGTCCGCAGGCGCCGAGACCCAGACGACGCTGGAGCGATCGCCGGGCAGAGGCACGAACACGCAAGGGCCATGCGGGGTGTGGAACTCGGTCGAGACGTTGCGATGGGGCCGCGCGTGGCCGACATTGAAGGTCAGCGCCGTCTGGGTCAGCTCGCGCCGCGTCACCGCGACGCCGGAGGCTTGGCGGCACAGCGAATGCCGGCCGTCGGCGCCGACCACGAGGCGGGCCGAGAGAAATTGCGCAGCCGCGGTGCGGATCGCGACGTCATCGGCTTCGATGACGACAGTTTCGGCCTCGTCGTCGAAACGGACGACATCGGGCAGTTCGGCCGCGCGCGCCTCCAGCGCCAGCATCAGCGAGCGGTTGTCGATATTGTAACCGAAGGCATCGAGGCCGATTTCGTGGCAGGAGAACCGGACCTCGGGGCTGCGAAACAGCCGGCCGGTGTCGTCGACGAGTCGCATGATTTCGAGCGCGGCCGCCTTGTCTTTGCAGCGCGGCCAGACGTCGAGGCTCTCCAGCAGATCGACGGAGGCACCGAGCAGCGCCGTGGTTCGATTGTCGGCATAGGGCACGCGACGCGCCACCAGCGCGGTCCGTGCGCCCGCCTGCGCCAATGCGATGGCTGCGCTAAGTCCCGCCGGTCCGCCGCCGATCACGGCCGCGTCAAAAAGTGTCGATGCATCTGTCATGGAACGACATTTGACACGCCCCGCGGCAAATTCAAGCCCACTGATATTTCCCTGATTTTATGACGAATTGTGCGACCGGGCGACGCAATGGCTTATGTGCAAACCGGTGTCATTCTGATAGCAGAAGCCATGGAAAGCCAAGAGGATTCCCTGAAGCCCAGGCCCGCGATCCGCGCCGCCGCCTTCTCGGTGCACATCTTCACCGCGTTCGGTGCGGCGATCGCGCTGCTGGCGATGCTTGAGGCCGTGCGCGAGCACTGGGCGGCGATGTTTCAATGGCTGGGCGTCGCCCTCATCATCGACGCGATCGACGGTCCGATCGCGCGGCGGCTCAACGTCAAGGACGTGCAGCCGAACTGGTCGGGCGACGTGCTCGATCTCGTGGTCGATTTCGTCACCTACGTCTTCGTGCCGGCCTATGCGATCGTGGCCAGCGGCTTGCTGCTGCCGGTCGCAGCACCCTTGCTCGGCGTCGCCATCATCGTCACCAGCGCATTATATTTCGCCGATCTGCGCATGAAGGCGGAGGACAATCATTTCCGCGGTTTTCCGGCGCTGTGGAATGCGGCGGCGTTCTATCTGTTCCTGCTGCACTGGTCGCCGCTGCTCTCGACGCTGCTGGTCGCGGCCCTGGTGGTGCTGACCTTCGTGCCGTTCCACGTGCTGCATCCCGTGCGCGTCGTGCGGCTGCGTTGGCTGACGATGTCGCTGATCGCGATCTGGGCTCTGCTCTCCTTCTACACGCTGCAGATGGACTTTCGCGTCGGCACCGGCGTGACTGTCGCGCTCTGCGCGATCGCGCTCTGGATCAGCTTTAGCGACGCATTGATACGGCTGACAAGATCCTTCGCATGATGCACCTGTTGACCAGCCCCGAAGCCTGGGCCGCGCTCCTCACCCTGACCGCGCTCGAGATCGTACTCGGCATCGACAACGTCATCTTCCTGTCGGTGATCGTCTCGCGCATTCCCGAGAAGCAGGCGCACCGCGCCCGCCAGATCGGGCTGGCGCTGGCGCTGATCTTCCGCATCATCCTGCTCAGCCTCCTGGTCTGGCTGATCGGCCTGACCGCGCCGGTGTTTTCGTTTTCGGGTTACGGCTTCTCCTGGCGCGACCTCATCCTGATCGGCGGCGGCCTGTTCCTGATCGCGAAGGCGACGCACGAGATTCATGGCGAGGTCGAAGCCGATGACGGCGAGGGCGACGAAAAGTCCCCTCGTAACGCTTTCTTCTGGGTCATCGTCCAGATCGTGATCATCGACATGGTGTTCTCGCTGGACTCGATCATCACCGCGATCGGCATGGCGCAGGACCTCGAGATCATGATCGCGGCCGTCGTGATAGCCTGTCTCATCATGTACATTTCGTCCGGGCCGGTGTCGCGATTCGTCGCGGAGCACCCGACCACGAAAATGCTGGCGCTGGCCTTCCTGGTGCTGATCGGCGTCGCGCTGGTTGCGGACGGATTCCAATTCCACATCCCGCGCGGCTACATCTATTTCGCGATTGCGTTCTCGGCGGCGGTCGAGTTCTTCAACGTGCTGGCAAAACGCAACCGCAGGAAAACCGGCAAGCCGTCGGTCTAGACGTTCAGCCGGGTCGAGTTGACAAGGCGGGCGCGATGTCTTTCGCTGGTCCGCCAGAAGAGGAGGTCAGGTGATGACCAAAGCCGTCCGTGTGCACAAGGTCGGAGGCCCCGAAGCCCTGGTCTATGAGAGCGTCGATGTTCCGGCGCCCGGGCCCGGCGAGGTGCGCATCCGCCAGCATGCCGTCGGCCTGAACTTCATCGACGTCTATTACCGCACCGGCCTCTACAAGGCGCCGGGGCTGCCCTTCATCGCCGGCAACGAGGCCTCGGGCGAGGTTCTCGCAGTCGGGCCGGGCGTGACGAATTTCCATCCGGGCGATCGCGTCGCCTACTACCACAATCTCGGCGCCTATACCGGGGAGCGCAACATCCCCTGGGAGCGGTTGGTCAAGCTGCCCGACCACATCACCCACGAGCAGGGCGCCGTGCTGATGCTGAAGGGGCTGACCGTGTGGTATCTCCTGCACAAGACCTTCAAGGTCGAGCCGCATCATCGCGTGCTGATCCATGCCGCGGCGGGCGGCATCGGCCTGCTCGCCTGCCAATGGGCGAGGGCCATGGGCGCCCACGTCATCGGCACCGTCGGCTCGCGCGAGAAGGCTGCGCTTGCCGAGGCCAATGGCTGCGACCATGTCATCCTCTACAACGAGGAAGACTTCGTCGCGCGCGTCAAACAGATCAGCCGCAACGAGGGCTGCGACGTGGTCTATGATGGCGTCGGCAAGGCGACATTCCCGGGCTCGCTGTCCTGCCTGAAGCCGCGCGGGATGTTCGTCTCCTTCGGCAATGCCTCGGGCCCGGTGCCGCCGTTCTCGATCGCCGAGCTCAACACCCACGGCTCGCTGTTTGCGACCCGGCCCAAGCTCAACGACTATATCGGCACGCGCAAGGAATTGCTGGAAGGCGCCGACACGCTGTTCGCCGCCGTCATCAACGGCAAGCTGCACGTGCCGATCAACCATGCCTACGCGCTCAAGGACGCCGCCAAGGCGCATATCGATCTCGAAAGCCGCAAGACCACCGGCGCGTCGATCTTGAAGCCGTAGCTCGCCGTCATTGCGAGCGAAGCGAAGCAATCCAGAATCTTTCCATTGAGGCAGTCTGGATTGCTTCGTCGCTTCGCTCCTCGCAACGACGAACGCGTCACGCCACGCGCCGTGCCGCGCCTGCCCTGGTCAAAATCCCGTCCAGACAATCGATCATCTCGGCGATCTCGGCCCGCGTGACGTTCAGCGCCGGCATGAAGCGCAACGTGTCGACCTGCGGCGCGTTCAGCAGCACGCCGGCCTCGAACGCCTGCGCGACGATGCCGGGCGCGATCGGCAGCTTGAGGTCGAGCGCGAGCAGGAGGCCGCGGCCACGCACTTCGCCAAGCCCATGCCGCGCCGAGACCTTCTGCAATTCGCTTTCAAGCAGCAGCCCGGTTTCGGTCGCCGTCTTCAGGAAATCCAGCTTGCTGACCTCGTCGAGCACCGCCAGTCCCGCCGCGCACATGATCGGGTTGCCGTTGAACGTGCCGCCCTGGTCGCCGTGCTCGAAGCAGGCGGCGCGGTCGGTCGCGAGCAGCGCCGCGAGCGGCACGCCGCCGCCGATGCCCTTGCCGAGCGTCATGATATCAGGGGCGATGCCGGTGTGCTCGTAGTGGAAGAGCTTGCCGGTCCGGCCCATGCCGGTCTGGATCTCGTCGAAGATCAGGAGGAGGCCGTGCGCGTCGGTGAGGGCGCGCAACTCCTGCAAGAACTGATCGGTCGCCGGCCACACGCCTGATTCACCCTGGATAGGCTCGAGCATCACAGCGACGGTGTTGTCGTTGATCAGCTTTTCGACCGACGCGATGTCGTTGAGCTTCGCCTTCTTGAAACCGGCGACCTTCGGCTCGAACAGCGGCTCAAAGGCCTTCTTGCCCGAGGCCGACATCGTCGCCAGCGTGCGGCCGTGAAAGCTGCCTTCGAAGCTGATGATCTCGAATGCGCCACCTCTGTGGATGCCGCCATATTTGCGCGCGAGCTTGATCGCGCCCTCGTTGGCTTCCGCGCCGGAATTGGCGAAGAACACCTGGTCGAACGCGCTGTTTGCGACCAGTGCCTGCGCGAGCTTCAGACTGGGCTCGTTGTAGAAGGCCGGGCTCGGCGTCAGCAGCCGCTTGGCCTGCGCGGCAAGCGCGTCGGCGATCGCGGGCGGGGAGTGGCCGAGGCAGTTGACGGCCCAGCCCTGCACGAAATCGAGATAGCGCTTGCGGTTGTCGTCCCAGAGGTAGGAGCCGGCGCCACGGACGAACACGGCCTTGGGCCGAGCGGTGATGTCCATCAACGCGTCATACGGATGGGTGGCGTTGGTCATGTCGAACTCCTCTGGAGGCGGGGGAAAAGGGCGCGCGAACAGCAAAAAGGCCGCACCTTGCGGGTGCGGCCTTCTCGAAAACTTACGCTGAATTCAGTGCTTCAGCGGCGTCGTCGGACATGGCGCACCCTCTCATCGTCGCGGGAGCGACGGCGGAGCATTTCGGTGCGCTGATGGGTCCGAGCGTTGATCATGGTGCGCGGCAATACATGCGAAAGGTGGGGCTTGTCAAGCGGGCGCTTTACAAACCACACGCGCAGCGTGCATGGGGCAGGTGAGAGATGCGCGCCTGGAAACCATTATGTCTCTAGCGCGTTTGTGATCACAGGACGCGAATTGGCTCGAACCGAACGCATGACGGTTCGGACCAAGAGGGGCGGGACCAACCAGATAGTTTTAAACCTTGTCCGACACGCCTTATCCGATCGACCTCGACAGCATTCGCGGCGCGTTTCCGCCGGGCATCGAGGCGCCGTCGCTGTTGCTGGACTTCGCCGGCTGGTTGGAGGGGCGCCCCTGGGGCAGCGTCGGCTGCTTCTCCTTGCAAGGCCAATTCTCCGATCACGCTCCGATTGTCGACGGCAGTCCCTTGCGCGACAGGTTTTCGCTGTTCATGCGGTTGCCGGATGGCTCGGCTGTTGGCGGCTGGTATGGCGCGGGTCTCGACCGTGACAATCCGCCGATCGTGGGGCTTGGGTCCGAGGGCGATTACGAGCTGCTGGCACCGAGCCTCGATGGCCTGCTCGCAAAACTGACGTCGCAACAATTCGACAAGGCCTGGAGCGATCTGAAGCCGCACGACGAAGTCGAATGCCAGACGGTCGAACTTGCGCAATGGCTCATCGGACGGCTGAGCGGGGAGATGGCGGCGCCCGATGACGATCCGTCGGAGCTGCCCGACTTTCGCGGTTTCATGGAAAAATGGAGCCGGGATCGCGAAGACTACTGGGCCAATCATCGCTTGATGGCCGAACTCGGCTGGCGCCTCGCCGCGCATCTACCGAAGGGCAAGAAGCCCTGGGATAGGACGAGCTTCGAGATCGCGATCGTCGGCAGGCAATACCAGGCGCGTGTGCTGACGGGCGGGCCGCAGCCGTTCGAGGAAGCCGCCGCGATCGAATCCCTGCTGCGCGATCTGCGCGAGGAGATGCGCCGCGCGCAGCCTGAGCTCGGGCTGTGGTACGCGATGAACTTCGGGCTTTATGCCGACGGCCGCGTCATGCCCAACTTCGAATACGATGTGCGCCCGAGCATCGACGGCGAGCCTGCGAAGTTGTCCGAGGCACAAGCCGATCTTGCCCGCGCGCCGCGGCCGGAGCGCTGGGTGCCGAAATGGCTGGCGGGATCTTGAAGCCCGGATTGCCGCGACGCTGCCGCCCCGCCGGCGCGCCGAAATCTTTGCACCTTCGATCCCCCTTGACTTAGAGCGCGCTCGAAGGGGTATCTGTACATGCGTCAGTACGAGAACGGGCACACATGAAGATCGGCGACCTCGCAAAACGAACCGGCCTGTCGACGCACACGCTGCGCTACTACGAGCGCATCGGGCTGCTGCCATACGCCGACCGGGATCGCTCCGGCCAGCGTGACTTTGACGCATCGATCTTCACATGGATCGCATTCCTTGGTCGGCTCAAGACCACGGGAATGCCGATCCGGGACATGTTGCGTTACGCGGCGCTTCGTGACGAAGGCGACGCTACCGGCTCAAGCCGGCGGCAGATGCTGGAAGTCCACCGCGAACAGGTGCGCACGCAGATTGCCGAACTCCAGGAATGCCTGCTCGTCCTTGATACCAAGATCGCCGGCTATGCCAGCGACGAACAGAGGACGAAGGAAAATGACGCACGCCCAAACGCAAGACGAAAGCCGCTTCGATCGCGGACAGCGGGCCCTGTTACGCATTGACGGCAGAGCTGGTGAAGCGGTCGTCGCCTCACTCGCCGACATTGCTCCGGATTTCGCACGATACGTGATCGAGTTTCCGTTCGGCGACATTTACTGCCGCCCGGGCCTCGGCCTGCGCGATCGCGAGATCGCGACGATCGCCGCGCTGACGGCCCTCGGAAATGCCGCGCCTCAGCTCAAGGTGCATATCGAGGCGGGTCTGAACGTCGGGCTGTCTCGCGACGAGATCGTGGAGGTCATCATGCAGATGGCCGTCTATGCGGGCTTCCCGGCGGCGCTGAACGGGCTGTTCGCAGCCAAGGAAGTGTTCGCCGCACGTGACGAACAGCAGGCGTCGGGAGAAGCGAACGGCGGGCGTGATGTTGCCGTAGCTTAGCGACGGCTCGCGACCTCTCCCGCTTGCGGGAGAGGGAGCGGAGAGTTCGTCGCTGCACTGACCGCGACAGCGGAAGATCAGAATCCCGCGACGCTGCCGTGCAGGTCGTATTGGTCGGCGCGCTCGATCTTGGCGGTGACGATCTCGCCGACGCGCAAGGGGCGGCGGCTCGACAGGTAGACGGCGCCGTCGATCTCCGGCGCATCGGCCTTGGAGCGGCCCTTTGAGACGGTCGGGCCGACCTCGTCGATGATGATCTGCTGGCGGGTGCCCACCTTGCGCTTCAGCCTGCGCGCGGAGATTTTCTGCTGGCGCGCCATCAGCGCGTTGTAGCGCTCCTGCTTGATCTCTTCCGGCACGGGGTTCTCGATCGCGTTCGCGGTCGCGCCGGCGACCGGCTCGTACTTGAAGCAGCCGAGCCGATCGATCTCGGCTTCGTCCAGCCAGTCGAGCAGATAGGCAAAGTCCGCGTCGGTTTCGCCGGGGAAGCCGACGATGAAGGTCGAGCGCAGAGCGAGATCGGGACATTGCTCGCGCCAGCGCTTGATGCGCGCCAGCGTCTTGTCCTGCGCTGCCGGGCGCTTCATCGCCTTCAGCACCTCGGGGCTTGCATGCTGGAACGGGATGTCGAGATAGGGCAGCACCTTGCCCTCGTTCATCAGCGCGATGACCTCGTCGACATGCGGGTAGGGGTAGACATATTGCAAGCGGACCCAGGCGCCCAATTCGCCGAGCTCGCGCGCGAGGTCGATGAATTTGGCGCGGACCTGGCGATCCTTCCACGGACTCTCGGCGTATTTCAGATCGACGCCATAGGCCGAGGTGTCCTGCGAGATCACCAGCAGCTCCTTGACGCCGGCGCCGACCAGGCGCTCGGCCTCGCGCAACACGTCGTTGGCCGGTCGCGAGACCAGGTCGCCGCGCAGCTTCGGAATGATGCAGAAGGTGCAGCGGTTGTTGCAGCCCTCGGAGATTTTCAAATAGGCATAGTGCCGCGGCGTCAGCTTGATGCCCTGCGGCGGCACCAGATCGAGATGCGGATTGTGGGCGGGCGGCAGCGCGCGATGCACGGCGTCCAGCACGCTCTCATATTGCTGCGGGCCGGTGATGGAGAGCACGCCAGGATAGGCCTGCTCGATCTGCTCGGGTTCCGCGCCCATGCAACCGGTCACGATCACCTTGCCGTTCTCGGCCATGGCCTCGCCGATCGCCGAGAGCGATTCCTGCTTGGCGCTGTCGAGGAAGCCGCAGGTGTTGACGATGACGATGTCGGCCCCGTCATGCTTGCGGGCGAGCTCGTAGCCTTCGGCGCGCAGGCGCGTGATGATGCGCTCGGAATCCACCAAAGCCTTGGGGCACCCGAGCGACACGAAGCTGACCTTCGGCGCAGCCGTCTGATCCATATCCAAATCTGCCTGATTGACAGGGTTGAGCTAGTCCCAATTGCCCATAATTACAACCCTTTGCATGGCCGGCGGGCATGCTATGGATGAATCACTGGTGGTGAGTGAGCAATGAGCGCCGAACAGTCGCCCAAAATCGTGATCGTCGACGAAAGCCCGATCCGGGCTGCGATCCTCGAGGAAGGGTTGCGGGAGGCCGGATTCACGCAGATCGTTCATATCAGCGAGATGCAAAGCCTGCTCGCCCGTATTTATGCGGTCGACCCCGACATCATCCTGATCGACCTGGAAAACCCCAGCCGCGACGTGCTGGAAGCGATGTTCCAGGTCAGCCGCGCCGTGAAGCGGCCGATCGCGATGTTCGTCGACCAGAGCGATTCATCCTCGATCCAGGCCTCGGTCGAGGCGGGGGTCTCCGCCTACATCGTCGACGGGCTGAGGAAGGAGCGCATCAAGCCGATCCTCGACCTCTGCGTGTCGCGCTTCAATGCCTTCGCGAAACTCCAGGAGGAGCTGGAGCGTACCAAGTCGCAGCTCGAGGATCGCAAGGTCATCGAGAAGGCCAAGGGCATCCTGATGAAGTTGAAGGGCCTGACCGAGGACGAGGCCTATGTGCTGCTGCGCTCCACCGCGATGCGCGAGAAGAAGAAAATCGGCGAGATCGCCCAGTCGATCATCACCGCGTCGGAGATGCTGAAATGACCACTCCCCTCCGCATCGGGTTCATTCCGCTGGTCGATGCCGCAGCGCTGATCGTTGCCGTCGACAAGGGATTTGCCGCGGCCGAAGGGCTCGAGGTCGAACTGGTCCGCGAGGTCTCCTGGTCCAACGTCCGCGACAAGCTCAATATCGGCTTGTTCGACGCCGCGCACCTGCTCGCGCCCGTCGCGATCGCGTCCTCGCTCGGTCTCGGGCATGTCAAGGTGCCGATCGCGGCGCCCTTCAATCTCGGCATCAACGGCAACGCGATCACGGTCTCGCCGGCGCTTCATGCGGCACTGATGGAGGAGATCGACGGCGACCGCTTCGATCCGCTCGCCACGGCAAAAGCGTTGGCGCGTGTGGTCGCCAAGCGGCGCAAAGCGGGGGCCGACCCGTTGACCTTCGGCATGACCTTCCCGTTCTCGACCCACAATTACCAATTGCGGTTCTGGATGGCGGCGGCCGGCGTCGATCCCGACGAGGACGTGCGGCTGGTGGTGCTGCCGCCGCCCTATATGGTCGACAGTCTCGCCAATGGGCATGTCGATGCGTTCTGCGTCGGCGCACCTTGGAATTCGATCGCGGTCGATCTCGGGATCGGCCACATCCTGCATTTCGTCTCCGACATCCTGGCCCATGCGGCGGAGAAGGTGCTGGCGCTCCGCCAGGTCTGGGCCGACAAGAATCCGGACGTGGTCGCCAGCCTGGTGCGCGCGGCGGTGAAAGCCGCCGAGTTCATCGAGCATCCGGAAAACCGGACCGAAGCGGCGCAGATCCTGGCGCAGCCCGAGCGGATCGGTGTCGATGCCGAAGTCATTCAGCGCACCCTCACGGGGCGCCTCAAGATTTCGCCGGATGGCACCTTTCGCGAGAGCGGCAGCTACCTCCTGGTGGGACGCGAGGAAGCAGGGCGCCCCGATCCGGTCCAGGCCGCCTGGCTTTATGCGCAGATGGTTCGCTGGGGGCAGACGACGCTGACGGCCGACGGCGTCAAGACGGCCATGGCCGTGTTCAGGCCCGACCTCTACGACGGCGCCCTCGGCCGCCGGCCGCCCGCCCAAGCCCCCGCGGCATTCGGCGCATTCGCCGGCCCCGCCTTCGATCCCGCCAATATTCGGGGGCATCTCGAAGCCTTCGAGGTGGGTCGCTGGAAGGTGTGATTCGGGCCTGCATCGTTTTTGAGCGCTGGAGATCCGAGTCTAAATTTTAGGCCGACTGCTCGAATTTCATAAGAGTTCCAGAGCCAAGAGTTCCCCAAGGCGCTCTTAATTACCTGATACTACACACATTTTCATTTCGTCGAAGCTGGCACGCAACTTGAATGTTGCAGTGCGGCCAGCCTGTCACAGATGCCTGCTGCGCCAGTCCCCAGCAACGAAGCTGATCGGACCGTTGGGTGCACAGCCGGCTCTCGAGCCAGCCGAGCTCCTCGCGGGTCGTGCACTTTCCGTCGATACCACCCAGGTGGCCGCAGGAGCTTCGTTACTGACCATGAAACTCGACACCGTCTCAGTCGACTTTACCGACGACCAGAAACGCTATCTCGAAGGCTTCACGACCGGTCTGCAGATCAGTCGCGTCGGTCGCGGTCTCGGCGGCGGCGCCGGCAAGGCGAACACCGAGCCGACCGGTCCCGATGCCGTGCACATCAAGGCGCAGGACAAGGTCATCGCCGCGGGCAAGAAGCTCGCCGACCAGGAGAAGGTCAAGCGCGACGAGCATCCCTTCGATGCGTATCCGCGTCTCCGCCAGCAGGCGCTCGACAATACGCCGCCGAGCCCGGCGGACAATTTCCGCTGGCGCTATTACGGCATCTTCTACGTCGCGCCGACGCAGGACTCCTACATGTGCCGTCTGCGCATTCCGAACGGCATCATGAAGCATTGGCAGCTGACCGGCCTTGCCGATCTCGCCGATGAAACGTGCGGTCCCTACAGCCACGTCACGACGCGCGCCAACCTGCAGCTTCGCGAGATCCCGCCGAAGAACGCCGTGAAGCTGATCGAGGGCATTCAGGACCTCGGCCTGTGCTCGCGCGGCTCCGGCGCCGACAACATCCGCAACGTGACGGGAACGCCGACGGCGGGCATCGATCCGCAGGAGCTGATCGACACGCGGCCTTATGCGCGCGAGTGGCACTACCACATCCTGAACGATCGCTCGTTGTATGGCTTGCCGCGCAAGTTCAACGTCGCCTTCGACGGTGCCGGCAGGATCGCCGTGCTCGAGGAGACCAACGACATCGCTTTCACGGCGGTCGAGGTGAAGGACGGCTTCGGCGTCGAGCCCGGGACCTGGTTCCGCCTCGGCCTCGGCGGCATCACCGGCCACAAGGACTTTGCCAAATATTCCGGCATCGTCGTGAAGCCTGAAAACGCGACCGCCGTTGCCGACGCCATCGTGCGCGTCTTCATCGAGCATGGCGACCGCACCAACCGCAACAAGGCGCGGTTGAAATACGTGCTCGACGCCATGGGCCATGACGGTTTCCTCAAGCTCGTCGAAGAGCGGCTGAAGACGCCATTCACGCGCGTGCCGGAAGAGGCGTTTGTGCCGCGACCGGCCGCGGACCGCATGGCGCATATCGGCGTGCACAAGCAGAAGCAGAACGGCTTGAACTGGATCGGCGTGTCGCTGACGCTCGGCAAGATCAGCTGCGATCAGATGCGGGGCCTCGCCAAGGTGGCGCGGGACCTCGGCGACGGCGAGATCCGTCTGACCGTCTGGCAAAACCTGCTGATATCAGGGGTGCGCGACGAGAATGTCGAACTCGCCATCGCGGCGATCAAGCAGATCGGGCTTGCGGTCGAGGCCTCGCATATCCGCGCCGGCCTGATCGCCTGCACTGGCAACGCCGGTTGCCGCTTTGCCGCCTCCAACACCAAACGCCACGCTGCCGAGATCGGCGACTGGTGCGAGCCGCGCGTCGAGATGGACAAGCCGGTCAACATCCACGTCACCGGCTGCCACCATTCCTGTGCCCAGCACTACATCAGCGACATCGGCCTGATCGGGGCGCGCGTGCCGGTGAACGACGAGGACACTGTCGAGGGCTATCATCTCTTCACCGGCGGCGGGTTCGGTCCTGACGCCGACGTCGGGCAGGAGGTCTACCACGACCTCAAGGCCGAAGACGCGCCGAAGACGGTCGAAGGGTTGCTCAAGGCCTATATCGCCCATCGCTCGTCTCCCGACGAGACGTTCCTGTCCTTTGCGCGCCGCCACGACGGCGAGACGCTGCGCAAGCTTGCCGATGCCGAGGTGTCTTCATGAACCAGATCAGCCCTCCACCCAAACTAGACATCATTCCCACGAGTGCCCCGTTCTCCGACGCGCAACGCTCCTGGCTGAACGGCTTCTTTGCCGGGCTGCTGTCGCCTGACGCGGCCACGCCGCTGTCGGCCGAGCAGGGCGCTGCTGTCATGCAAGGCGGTGATGGTGATGACGGTGAAGCGCCGTGGCACGACCAGACCATGCCGATCGCCGATCGGATGAAACTCGCCGAAGGCCGTCCCGTGCGGCGCAAGATGATGGCGGCGATGGCGCAGCAGGATTGCGGGCAGTGCGGCTACAATTGCCACGACTATTCGGAGGCGATCGCGAGCCGCAGTGAAGCGCGGCTCAACCTTTGCGTCCCCGGCGGCAAGGAAACCGCGCGGATGCTGAAGTCACTGCATGAAGAGCTGGACAAGGCGCCGGCGGCAAAGGCTGGCGACAAGCAAGACGCTGTGGCGGCCCCCGCCGTGACCGTGACGATCGCCGAGCCCGGCCGCTCGCGCGACAACCCTGTTGCGGCGACCTTCCTGTCGCGCCGTCTTCTCAACAAGGGAAAGTCCGAGAAGGAAACCTATCACGTCGAGTTCGATCTCTCCGAGAGCAAGCTCGACTATGTCGTCGGTGACAGTTTTGGCGTGTTCGCGCGCAACGAGCTCGGTCTCGTCGACCAGGTCATCGCGTTGCTCGGCGCGTCCCACACCACCAAGGTCAATGGCAAGACGCTGCGCGAGGTGCTGATCGACGACGTCTCGCTGTCGCCGGCGCCCGACACGCTGTTCGAACTGCTCTCCTTCATCACTGGCGGCGCGCAGCGCGAGAAGGCGCGGGCACTGGCGCAGGGCGAGGATCCCGATGGCGATGCCGCCACGCTCGACGTCATGGCGGCGCTGCAGAAGTTCTCGGGCACGCGGCCGCATCCTGAAGCCTTCGTCGAGGCGCTGGAGCCGCTGCAGCCGCGGCTCTATTCGATCTCGTCGTCGCACAATGCGACGCCTGGAAAGTTGTCGCTGACGGTCGATTCCGTGCGCTACGTGATCGGCAAGCGCAAGCGCATCGGCGTCGCCTCGACCTTCCTCGGGGAGCGCATCGCCGAAGGCGAGAAGCTCAAGGTCTATGTGCAGAAGGCGCACAATTTCGGTCTGCCGCAGGATCCGAAGACGCCGATCATCATGATCGGCCCCGGCACCGGCATTGCGCCGTTCCGCGCCTTCCTGTTCGACCGCAAGGCGACCGGTGCGCCCGGCAAGAACTGGCTGTTCTTCGGCCATCAGCGCAGCGATTGCGACTTCTTCTACCAGGAGGAGCTCAACGCGATGAAGACCTCGGGCCTGCTCACGCGCATGTCGCTGGCCTGGTCGCGCGACGGCGAGAAGAAGTTCTATGTGCAGGATCGCATGCGCGAGGTCGGCCGCGAGCTGTGGACGTGGCTCGCCGAGGGGGCGCATCTCTACATCTGCGGCGATGCGAAGCGCATGGCCAAGGACGTCGAGCGCGCGCTGGTCGATATCGTCGCCCAGTTCGGGGCGCGTTCGACCGACGAAGCCGTCAGTTTTGTCGCCGAGCTCAAGAAGACGGGCCGCTTCCAGGCTGACGTCTACTAGCTGTCATCCTACCGTCATCCGAGCCGGTTCCAACTGGCTCGGATTTGAACGAATAAGATTCTCGGAAGCGGCGGGCCAGGAGAATTTGCTCCTGCAATGCGGGGTCTTCAGAGAACCTGCATCGCTATTTCGGCGGGAGTCTTGCCCGCCACCCCGGTTGATCCCTCATAATCCCCCAAATGGGGCGTTGGAGATCGACCATGCGCGAACTATCGGCGGAAGCCAGGCTGCACTTCTACGCGCGATCGCTCTCGCGGCGGACCGGGGCGAGTGTGCATCATGCCGCGATGTACAGCGCCTTCGCGGTCATCGCCGCCATCGTGTTCGGCACGCTCTCGGTGCACCCGTTCTGATGACCCACGTAGGGTGGGTTAGCCGAAGGCGTAACCCACCAACTTCGTTCCGCATGCGCTGAGCCATGGTGGGTTACGCTTCGCTAACCCACCCTACGGACCAACCTCACGCCCCGCGCCTGAACGGCGCGACCTCGATCCCTGCGTCCTTCAAAGCCTGCCGCAGACCGCGCGCGATCTCGACCGCGCCGGACGTATCGCCGTGGATGCACACCGTGTCGGTTCGCATCTTGATGACCTTGCCCGTGACCGAAACCACCGCACCGTCCTGCACCATGCGCACCACGCGGTCGGCGATCGCCTTGGCGTCATGCAGCACCGCGCCCTCCTTCTTGCGCGAGACGAGATTGCCGTCGTCCTCATAGGCGCGGTCGGCGAACACCTCATGCACCATCGGCAGATTGGCGGCTTCGCCGGCCTTCACCAGCTTCGAATTGGCGAGCACGACAAAGATCAAGCCGGGATCGACCGCCTTGATGCCGGCCGCGATCGCCTTCGCGGTCATATCGTCCTCGCAGGCGACGTTGGAGAGTGCGCCATGCGCCTTCACATGCGTGACCTTGTGGCCGGCGGCGGTCGCGATCGCCTGCAACGCGCCGATCTGGTAGGCGACGAGGTTCTCGATCTCGGAGGCCTTCAGGCCCGCGATCGGATGGCGGCCGAAGCCATGCAGGTCGCGATATCCAGGATGCGCGCCGACCGAGACGCCGCGCGCCTTCGCCAGCTCGACCGTCCGGCGCATGATATCGGGATCGCCGGCGTGGAAGCCGCAGGCGACGTTGACTGAGCTCGCCAGTTCGATCATGGCGGCATCGTTGCCCATCTCCCACGCGCCAAAACCTTCGCCGAGATCGCAATTGAGATCGATCGTCTTCATGGGGTGCTCTCCGTCTCTGGTCGTCTTGTCGTTTACGGCTCGGCTGCGACCTGCCAGGTCCCGGCGTCGACGGCACTGACAGCATAGCCCGCGACGTTGGCATCGCTGAGCGCTTCGATGTTGAGCGCGACTGTGTCGGCGGAGCGCAGGCGATCGGGCAGGTTGCGGATCAATTGCGCAAGCTTCCTTGCCTCGTCCTGCGCCTCGGCCATGCTGACCGACTTGAAGCGGAACGCCGTTCCTGCCGAGGTCTGCGCGAGACGGCCGACATCGGCTGTGATCACGGTCGCGATCTTCGGGTAACCGCCGGAGGTGCCGCGATCCATCATCAGCGCGATCGGTGCGCCGTTGCCGGGCACCTGGATGCTGCCGTTGACCGTGCCGTCGGAGACGATGTTGTGGCCGTGCAGATGCTTGATCGCGGCACCTTCCAGCCGGTAGCCCATGCGATCTGACGTCGCCGAGATCTTCCACTCGCTGTCGAGGAACAGCGCCTTGTTGGCGTCGTCGAATTCGTCGTCCTGCGGTCCGAGCAGGACGCGGATCGGACCGCTCGATGGCTTCGGCAGTTCGATGCGCAGTTCCGGTGCACCGCTTGCGGCATCGACGCTGAATTCGTCGCCGGCCTGCAACGGGCGCGGGTAGGGGCTGCCGAGACCGGCACGGGCGTTGACCGCGAGACTGCCGAACACCGGCTCGCCCTTGATCCCGCTTTCGATCGCCAGATAAGTGAACGCACCGCCGCGAGCAAAACCCAGCGTCAGCGTCTCGCCGTCCTTCAGCGTCACCGATGTGTCCATGGCGACTGGACTGCCGGCGACGTCCGCATTGCGCGGCGCGCCTGAGATCGCGACGCGCACGGCACCGTCGCGCGCGGTGAACGAGGCGCCGAACGGGCCGACCTCGACAGCGGCTGCAAACGGTTCGTTGCCGACAAGCGTGTTCGCTGCCGCGAGCGAGAGGCGGTCCATCGCTCCGCTGACCGTCAGACCATAGCGTTGCGCGCCATGGCGTCCGCCGTCCTGGACCGAGCTTGCGGGCCCGATGCTGGCGATCACGAGCCGGCTCATGCGATCACCTGCTCGGCAATGATCTCGCCGGCCTCGGCGGCGCGGTCCTGTTCCTCGAACGTCTTGTGGTCGATGGCGAAAAACGTCACGCGATCGCCGGGTTCGGTGAGGAAGGTCGGATTGCGGTGGAGCTGATAGGTCCGCACCGGCGTGCGGCCGAGCAGGTGCCAGCCGCTCGGCGCTGCCAGGCACTGGATTCCGGCCTGGATGCCGCCGATCGAGATCGTGCCGGCAGGCGTCAGCAGCCGCGGATTCTGCCGCCGCGACATCTGCAGGGATTTGTCGAGGCCGCTGAGATAGGACCAGCCCGGCGTGAAGCCGATCATGGCGACCTTATAGTCGCCGGCGACGTGGCGCGCGACGATGTCGTCGGGTGTGGTGTTCAGCGCCTTCGCGACGTCCTCGAGGTCGATGCCGTGCTCGCCGCCATAGGCGACGGGAATGCGCCAGCGGCGCGCCCGGGTCGCCGGCGGCAGCGGCTGGCTGGCGAGCGCGAGCAGCCTTTCGCCAAGGGCATCGAAGCCGATCTTGCCGGGATCGTAATGCACCAGCAGCGAGCGATAGGTCGGCACGGACTCCGTGATGCCATCGATCGGGCTTGCTGCGAGTGCCTTGTCGAGCGCCAGCACGCGCTGGTTGGCGTCGTCGTCGATGGTACGGCTGAACTCGACCGTGACGGCGCTGTCGCCACTGGGCAGAAGGCGGGGCGGGGGAAGCGTCGCGGACATGGGCTGTCGAAATCGGGCTTCTGGAGATACGCGGGCTCGGCCTTGAGCTCCGCTTGTTCCTGCTTCGCGTAAATGCGCCCGCAAGTCCAATAAATTAATGCAGGGGGAGGCGATAAAGCCTTGTTATCGCGACGCATAACTGCGCTGCGGCCCTGCATGATTGGTAGCTTGTTGGCCCTTGACGCAAGGCCCGCACCCCGCAAGATGCGCGCGTTCTTTCCCGCCCATCCCGGAGCTCGTCTGTTTCCATGTCGCTGTCCCCCGAAGCCCGCAAGACCCTCGCCGGCATCACCACTGCTACCATCACCACGGTCCTGCTGAAGAAGGGCCTGCGCAACATCTGGATGCGCGGCGCGCGTCCGCTGCGCCCGGGTCTGCCGCGCCTGGTGGGACCGGCCTTCACGCTGCGCTTCGTGCCGGCGCGCGAGGATCTGGCGACGCCGGAATCCTGGTCGTCGCCGATCTCGACCCGCACCGCGATCGAGGCGATGCCGGAGGGCTGCATCGCCGTGGTCGATGCCATGGGCATCACTGACGCCGGCATCTTCGGCGACATCCTGTGCGCGCGCATGATGAAGCGCGGCGTCACCGCACTCGTCACCGACGGTGTCGTGCGCGACGTCGAGGGCGTGCTCGGCACCAACCTGCCGGTCTGGTGCGACGGCTATGCCGCGCCGCCGTCGGTTGCCGGTCTGACCTTCGTCGGCTGGGGCGAGCCGATCGGTTGCGGCGGCGTTGCGGTGTTCCCGAACGACATCGTGGTCGCCGACCAGGACGGCTGCGTGCTGATCCCGCAGGCGATGCTCGAACACGTGCTCAATGAGGGCGTCGAGCAGGAGCGGATGGAAGCCTGGATCGTCAACGAGGTGAACAATGGCGCGGTGCTCCCGGGCCTCTATCCCATGAACGCCGAGACCAAGGCGCGCTACGCCGCAAGCAAGAAGTAATCGGTAAGGAAACGAGGTAAATCCAATGGACATCACTGTAGCAGGCACGCGGCCGACACGCCGTGCGCCCGGGGAACACTTCACCGGCACCGTGTGGCAGGACCCCGTGATCATGGCGCCCGCCCCGGCGCGGCTGAACTGCTCGCGCGTCTCGTTCGAACCGGGCGCGCGCACCAACTGGCACCACCATCCGCTCGGGCAGACGCTCTATGTGATTTCGGGAGTCGGCCGGGTCCAGTCCAAGGGCGGGCCGATCAGGGAGATCCGTCCCGGCGACACCGTCTGGATTCCACCGGGCGAGCTGCACTGGCACGGCGGGTCGCCAACCAACGGCATGACCCACATCGCCATGCAGGAAGCGCTCGACGGCGTGTTCTCGACCTGGCTGGAGCCGGTGACTGACGCGGAATACGGCGCGGCGGTCGGCTAACGTCTCGTGTCCCGGACAAGACGCATCGCCGCAAGGCGGTGCGGCGCCGATCCGGGACTCAGAGATTTGGGACCCACGAAGAATGCTGGGTCCCGGCTCTGCGGAGCAGCGTTGCACGCTGCGCCGCGTCCGGGACACAGCACCCTACATCCGCTCCGCCGTCCACGTGCCCGTGCACATGCTGCCGCGCCAGGTGCCGGAGCCCGAAGTGCCGCTGAGCCGGCCGAAGCCGACGGCGCGTTTGATTCCGGTGCTCAAGGTAACGTTGATGCTGCCGGCATCTGCGACGCGGCCTGACGCCGTCACCATTGCGCTGCTCGAGGCGATCTGACCGTTGTTGATGCCGATGGCGACGGTCGAGCCGTTACCGCAGGTCTCGCTCGACGACGAGATGCGGACATTCCATGCGCCGTCGAAAGTGCTGGCGCTGGCCTGCGCGGCTGGCAACGCGATGACGATGATTGTGGCGAAGAGAGCCCTGCGAAATCCGTTCATGACACGCCCCTAGGGTTGATCATGCGGGATCGTGTCACGGACGCGGAACCGGCGATGTGAGGGCTGTCACGCGCGCGACTGGCTCTGTGATGTCGCGCACGTCGCAATCGATTGGGCGGGCGAAAGCAAAAGGGCCCGCATTGCGGGCCCTTTGTCTCGGTCAGAGTGTCGCCCCGAAGTCAGTTCACCCGCGTCCAGGTCTGGCCGCCGCAGAACATGCCGCCGAAGGCGCAGCCCTGCACGCGCAGGCGATCGGTGCCCTTCAGCGCGATGGTTGAATCATAGGTCGAGCCGGAGTTCGGATCGAGGATGCGGCCGGACCATTTTGGGTCCTTGTTCTGGTCCTTGCCGGGCTTCATGTTGATTAGAACCTGCTCGCCATTCTGGTTCGATTTCGAATCGACCGAGTAACCGCAGAGATTGCTGCCGCATTGCTCGATCCGGACCTTGCCTTCCTTCTCCTCGGTGAGCCAGACGCCGAGCGGTGAATTGAGATCGCGCGTGGGCGCGGTTGCGGGAGCCGGCGGCGCGACGGCAGCGGACTGAACGGGGGCAGGCGCAGGCGCCGGGATGGGAGGCGGAGACGGCGCCGGAGGCGCGGCTGCGACGGTCGGGGCGGGCGGTGGAGGCGGTGCGGGCGGGACTGCCGCCACCGTCGGGGCGGCACTTGGGGCCGGCTGAGGCGGCGGCACAAGCGCCTCTTCGGCCGGAGCATTGTTAGCCGTGGCGGCGGGAGGTGCCGGCGGGGCAGGAGGCGCGACGGCCACGGGAGCTTGGACGGGGGCTTGGACAGGGGCCTGCTCGGCGGCCGGGGGCGCCGTGACCGGTGCCGGCGCCGGATTGGCCGGCGGCTGCGGGTCAACCTTGGCTTGTTGCGGTGCCTGCGGGTCCGCTTTGGGAGCCCCCTTGGCATCGTTCTTGGCCTTCTTCGCCTTGCCCTGGCCGGTGTTGTCGTAGACGCCGGGGATTTGCACCGTGCCGCGGTCGGGATCGATGCGGATGGTGCGCCCGCCATAGTCGAAAGTGTACTGCGCCTGCGCAGCGGTGCTCGCCAAAAGGAATGCGGCCGTGGCCAACAGCTTCCTCATTTCGCATCTCCTGAAACAGGTGGTCCCCGCACCGACGCTTACGCGCCGGTTCGATCGCAAAAAGTGACCTAGATCACTGTCACCGTATGAGTCGTGGTCCGGCGGTTTCGGGTTCAATAACACCGGAGCGGGTCCAAAGTTGGACAGCGGCGTGGCCCGCATCTGGACGGATACAGAATGGGCAAGTACAACCGTCCTGGTTGAATAGTTTGAAAGTACACGCTCATGCCACGGCCACTTGCCACAATCATTCTGATCGCGGCCTGCTGTCTAGGTGCGACCTTGGCGCAAGCGGCCGGACTTCAATTCATCGAGGTACCCGCGGATGCCGACGGGCTCGCCCTCAAGGGCATGGCGTGGACACCTTGCACGGCGGCGCCCGCCGAGGTCGCATTGGGCCGCGGAGTCATTGTGCCGGGCGTAAAGGACTGTCCGGTCGCGGCAATCGATTGCCACTGATCGTTGTCTCGCACGGGCGCCGCGGCTCGTTTCTCACGCACAACGATACCGCGGCCGCACTTGCTGATGCCGGATTCGTGGTCGCTGCCATCAGCCATCCCGGCGACAATGCCAGGGACAGCAGCCGGACGGACGAGTTCTCCGTCCTTATGCAGCGTCCCACCGACATGAAACGGCTCACGAGTTTCATGCTCGGCGCATGGAAGGAAGCGGCGGTCCTGGACCCCCGGCGGATTGGCCTGTTCGGGTTCTCGCGCGGCGCCTATACCGGTCTCGTCGTGATCGGCGGCAACCCTGACTTCGGCGCGCTGGCCCGGCTCTGCGAGAGAGAGGGAGGCACGACGCCGAAATGTCGGGACATTCGCGAGGGCCGGATGCCAACCGAGCCGGCAGTCCACGATCCCCGTGTCAGAGCGGCCATCTTGGCGGATCCGCCACTTCTTGATGGTCTCTTCAGCCGAGAGCGCCTCGCCGATCTAACGATCCCAATTATGTTGTGGCGTTCAGCGCTCGGTGGCGACGGCGTCACGCCCGATGCTGTCGATGTGCTGGAAGCCCTTCTTCCCGCACGGCCCGATTATCGGATCGTGCCCAACTCCGCGCATTTCTCCTTTATCGCGCCATGCGCGCCTGAACTGGCCGAAACAGCGCCGATTCTTTGCACCGATCCGCCCGGGTTCAATCGAAAAGCGTTTCACGACGAGTTCAATGGCGCGGTCGTGGCCTTCTTCCGCGCGCGCCTGGAGTGACGTAAGGCGCACGCAGCGCGGGTATCGCCTAGTCGAACCAGGCGGCGTAGATCTTCTTGTAGCTGCCGTCCTGCATGGAAATGTGCAGCCATTGGTCGACGAATGCCTTCAGCGCCATGTCGCGCTGCAGCCAATAGGCCTTCTCGGAGAAATCGAACGGCGTTTCGGGATGCACCGCGCAGAGCACGCCTTGATGCTGCTTCTGCTGGTAGCGCGTCTCGGAGGCGTCCGTCATCATCAGATCGGCATTGCCCTTGGCGATCTCGTCGAAGATCACGGTATTGTCCGGGAAGACTGTGATGTCGGCGTCCTTGATGTTGGCACGGGCGAAGCGCTCGTTGGTGCCGCCGGGATTGACGATGACGCGGGTGCCCTTCTTGTCGATGTCGGTGATGCTCTGGTATTTGCCGACATCGGCACAGCGCGCGATCGGCGTCTTGCCCTCGCGCATGATCGGCGTGGAGAAGAAGCCCTTCTTCTGCCGGTCCAGCGTGACCGAGACGCCGCCCATGGCGATGTCGAACTGATCGGCCTCGAAATCCTTCATCAGCTTCGGCCAGGCCGTCGGCACGAATTCGACCTTGACGCCGAGCGCCTTGCCGAGCGCCTCCGCCATGTCGACATCGAAGCCACTGAATTGCTGCGTCGTCTTGTCGAGATAGGTGAAGGGCTTGTAGTCGCCGGTCATGCCGATGCGCAAAGTACCGCGCTTGACGATCTCGTCGAGGCGGGACGGCGCCGCCTGCTGTGCGTGGGCAGATAGGCTTGCCAGCAGGACCACGGCCAAAGTCGCCAGAATTCGACTGGTCATTCGAACGATCATCTCTTTTCCACCCATGCCCAAGCTGTCATTGTGCAGCTCTCGATGCCTGTCTTGAGGCTTGGATTTAGACCAGATGCCCGTCGCTGGCGAGGCGGAAGTGAAGGGAATTTTGAAGTGACGATTTCGATGCATGACGCCTCGGTCGGCGTCTTCGTGCCGTATCTGCGCAATCTGTCCGCGCTGCTCGACAAGGGCGTTGCCTATGCCGAAGCCCGGAAGTTCAACCCGGCCGTCCTGCTCGGCATGCGCATTGCGCCCGACATGTACGATCTGGCGCAACAGATCGGCGAGGCCTGCCGCCATGCCACGGTCGCCGCGGCCTTGCTGGCCGACTGCGAGCCGGTGATGCTGCCGGTGCTGGAGCACGACATGGCCGGGCTGCAGGCCCGGATTGCGACGTCGATCGAGTTCATCGAAAGCCTGCCGCGCGCGGAGATCAATGCTGCGGCGGAACGGAATGTCTTCTTCAGGCTGAAGAACGGGACCGAGTTGCCCTTCACCGGGCGGACGCTGCTGCTGACCTTCAGCGTGCCGCAGTTCTTCTTTCACGTCACGACGGCCTACGACCTGTTGCGGCACGCAGGCGTCGAGCTCGTGAAGAAGGATTATCTCGGACGGCGATAAGCCGAACCCGTATCCAGTTCGCTCGGAAGCGCGCTAGGCTTCGCCCTTGCGCTCGTAATCGGCGAGCGAGCTGCGGCCGGCGATCTCGCTGCGCAGCTCTTCGAAGCGCCGATGGGCCTCGTCCTCGTGCGTGTCGACGAAATGCACCGCGGCCTCGCCGGTCATAGGGCCGCTGACCACGGGCACGGACTGCTCGCCGATGGTTTCGTGGACGTAGAACTGGCCGTCGTCGCCGCGATGGACCGTCCATTTCAGACGGATCGCCACCATCGGCCCGGGGCCGACCTTGCTGTAGCCGTCGGCATCGGTATGCTCCGGCACCAGCGGCTGCTCCTCGACAACCGGATGCTCGTCGACCACAGCGTGCTCGTCCGCGACCCCATCCTCACCAGCAACCACCATTTCGGTCACGGTGACGGTCTCGGTCTCGCGCACGGTCTCGGTCTCGCGCACGACGAGGACGGGTTCAGGGTGCTCCAGGATGCTGGCGATGGTCGCCAACGCGTGGTCGGTCGGGTCGATCTCTGACAAGGGTCCATCCTCCAGCTCGACGCGGCCGGCAAGTCTGTCCCACTGCCGCCGCAGCCGGACCTATTACGCGGGTTTGATTAAGGCTGAGTGAGGGCTCGATCTGCACCAAAATGGGACTCATTCTGGCGTTCCGAAGGCGGGCGGGTTGATCGTCCGCCCAGAAGAACCGCCCGGGAGACCAGCTCAGCCCAGGACATCCTGATTGATGATGTTCTGCCGGATGGGATCGCCGTCCAGCACACTGAGGATGTTGCGCGCGGTCTGCTCGCTCATCCGGCTCACCGCCTCGACCGTGACGCCGGCGACATGCGGCGCCATGATGACGTTGGGCAGCGCGAACAGCGCGTTGCTGACCGGCGGCGGTTCGACCTCGAACACGTCGATGCCGGCACCGGCGAGCTTGCCCGAGACCAGTGCGTCGTACAGCGCCGTCTCCTTCACGATGCCACCGCGCGCGGTGTTGATCAGATAGGATTTCGGCTTCATCCGGCCGATCCTGTCAGCATCGAACAGGCCGACGGTCTCTGGCGTCTTCGGGCAGTGGATGGTGACGAAATCGGCGTGCGGCAGCGCGGCATCGAGATCGGCGACCGGCTCGCAGCCTGCTGCTTTGATCTCTGTGGCGGGCTTATAGGGATCATAGACCTGCACATTCATGTCCATCGCCAGGCAGCGCTTGGCGGTGCGGGTGCCGATGCGGCCGAAGCCGATGATGAGGACGGTCTTGCCGTAGAGATCGAACGGCAGCATGCCGAGGCGGTCGGCCCATTTGCCGTCCTTGACGCAGGAATGCATCTCCTGCGCGCGTTTTGCCAGTGTCAGCATCATGAACAGCGCCTGCTCTGCGACCGAGGGCGAGTTCGCGCTGCCCGCGACCATCAGCGGCACCTTGCGGCGGGAGAGGGCTGGTACGTCGACGGCGTCGTAACCGACGCCGATCCGGGTCACCACCTTCATGTCCTTCGAGGCTTCGAGCTCGGTCTCGCCGAAAGCGGTGGCGCCGAGCGCCACGCCATGGACCGGCGCGTGGCTCTTCAGCAATGCCTCGAAATCCCTGGCGGAGATCAGGTTCGGAAACTCGATGAGCTCGATGTCATCGCGCTGGGTGAGGAGGGCGCGGGCCCCTTGCGACAAAGTTTGCGTGACAAAGATTTTCTTCTTGTTGGTCGACATCGTCCCTACCTGCGCGAGTTTCTTGGCCGGCCGTCACAACACGACGCCGGTCGCCTCGTTTAGCAGGTGCATATTGTTGAGGTCCATCGCCAAACGCATGGGTGCCCCGTCCTTGGCGCCCGCATTGGGATCGACGCGGCCGCAGACGGGCGTGCCTTCCAGTCCGAAATAGACCAGCGTCTCCATTCCCATCGGCTCGGTGACATCAAGCACGGTGTCGAAGGTCTCGACACCCGGCTCCAGATGCGCATGCGATTCCGTGAGATGTTCGGGACGGATGCCGAGCAACAGGTTTTCAGCTCGGGGCAGCGCGCTGTAACGGGCGGCGCGGGCCGGCGGCAACGGGAATGAGATGCGGTCCGTCAGGCGGATGTTGAGCTTGCCGCCGAAATCCTCGAGCCGGCACGGAATGAAGTTCATCGCCGGCGAGCCGATGAAGCCCGCGACGAAGCGCGTGGCCGGCTTGTGGTAGAGCTCGTTCGGGGTGCCGATCTGCTCGATCCGCCCCTTGTTCATCACCACCACGCGATCCGCCAGCGTCATCGCCTCGACCTGGTCGTGGGTGACGTAGACCGTCGTGGTACGCACCTTCTGGTGCACCTTCTTGATCTCGATCCGCATCTGCACGCGCAGCTTGGCATCGAGATTGGACAGCGGCTCGTCGAACAGGAAGACCTTTGGGTTACGCACGATGGCCCGGCCCATCGCAACGCGCTGGCGCTGGCCGCCGGAGAGCTGCTTCGGCTTGCGGTCGATCAGGTCGGTGATGTCGAGGAGGCGGGCGGCTTCGGTCACCCGCGCCTTGATCTCGGCCTTGGGATAGTGCTTGAGCCGCAGCCCGAACGACATGTTCTCCGCGACCGTCATGTGCGGGTAGAGCGCGTAGTTCTGAAACACCATGGCGATGTCGCGGTCCTTCGGCGGCACGTCGTTGACGACGTCCCCGCCGATCATGATGTCGCCGTCGGTGATGTCCTCGAGCCCCGCGATCATCCGCAACGTCGTCGACTTGCCGCAGCCGGAGGGGCCGACGAGCACGATGAACTCATGATCGGAGATGTCGAGATCGATGCCGCGCACCGCCTCCACGTCGTCGTAACGCTTGATCACTTTCCGCAACGCAACCTCAGCCATAAGACATCAACCCTTTGTCGCGCCGGCGGTCAGGCCGGCAATGTAATAGTCCATCAGGAAGGCGTAGATGACCAGCGGAGGGGCTGCGCCCAGCAGCGCGCCGGTCATGATCTGACCCCAGTTGAAGACGTCGCCCTTGATCAGCGTGGTGGTGATGCCGACCGGCAGCACGAGCTGGTCGATGGATGTCGTGAACACCAGCGGATAGAGGAACTGCGCCCAGGACACGGTGAAGGCGAAGATGGTCGCTGCGATCAGGCCGGGCAGGGCAACGGGGATGAAAATCCGCGTCAGGGTCTGCAGCCAGGAGGCGCCGTCGATCAGAGCCGCCTCGTCCAGCTCCTTCGGGATCGAGGCGAAATAACCGATCATGATCCAGGTGCAGAACGGCACGGTCAGCGTCGGATAGATGAACACCAGCACGTACCACCGGTTGAGCAGGGGGATGCCGGTGAACTCCTGGACGGTCGCGAGCACCTTGAACAGCGGAATGAACAGAAGGCTGTCCGGAATGAGATAGGTCAGGAACACGCCGGTCGCGAGCGTCGCCGAGCCCCAGAACTTCATCCGCGCCAATGCAAACGCCGCCGGAATGCTGATCAACATCGTCACGATCACGACCACGATCGAGATCATCGACGAATTCCAGAAGAATCGCAGGAACTGGTTCGAGGTCAGTAGCTCGACATAATTCGAGAGGGTCGGATGAAATACCCACCACGGATTGGTGGCGGCCGAGATCTCCGCGCTGCTCTTGAGCGAGGTGATCAGCATGTAGATCGGCGGGATCAGGAAGAAGATCGCAAACAGCACCAGGAAAAAGTAGGACCAGCGCAGCGCCCAGGTGCGGTCGCGGCTCATGCTTCGAAGCTTGACCTTGCGTGTCGGTCCGGCCTTGTCGATTGCGAGCGTGCTCATCAGGCTTCGTTCCCACGTTTGTTGACATCGCGCAGGATGAAGACCGCTGCGACGGCGAGGATCGGCACCATGAACAGCGAGACGCAGGCGCCGAGCGGAATGTCGCTGCTCTGGATGCCGACCTGGAACGCCCAGGTGGCGAACAGGTGCGTCCGGTCGAGCGGACCGCCGGAGGTGAGGATGCGCACGATGTCGAAATTGGCGAAAGTGACGATCAGCGAGAACAGCGTGGTGATGGCGATGATGTTGCGCATCATCGGCAAGGTGATGTGCCAGATCTTCTGCCACCAATTGGCGCCGTCGATTGCTGCGGCTTCGTAGAGCTGATCGGGTACGGATTTCAACGCGGCCAGGTACATGATCAGGAAGAACGGCGCGCCGTACCAGACGTTGACGAGGATGACGGAGAAACGCGCCCAGAAGGTATCACCGAGCCACGGGATGGGACCGATGCCGAAGAACGAGAGCGTATAGTTGAAGGCGCTGTAGGAGGGGTCGAACAGCCACAGCCATGCCAGCGTGCTCATCGCCGGCGGGATCACCCAGGGCACCAGCAGCATGCCGCGCCATTTACGTTGCTTCTTGCCGGGAATGTTGTGGACGAAATGCGCGACGATGAAGCCGATCAGCGCTTTGAAGACCACGGCGGTGATCGCAAAAATGCAGGACTGTCTCACCACCATCCAGAACGTTTCGCGCTTGAACAGAAAGGTGAAGTTGCTGAGGCCGACGAATTTTGTCATCGCCTTGTTCAGCGTCGCCAGGTAGACCGAGTAGAAGGCGGGATAAAGTACGAGCAGGGCGATCAGGAGGATCAGCGGCAGCGTCAGGAAGAACGCTACGGTCGATTTCCGTCCCATTGCATTGCGCAGGCTCGCCCGTTTGCGCGGGCTCGCAGCTCGAGCGGGACGGCCTTGCTCAACGACGACATCGGCCATGAATTTAGCCTCTTTGCAGGACACCTAGCAGGATATCTGGAACGGCGAAGCCGGCGCAGCCGTCGGCTTCATTCGGCAAGCGGATCGAGCGAGGGGTGCCTCGGCGGCCCACGCCCGAAGCGTGAACCGCCATGGCACATACCCGGCTCAGGTCCGCATGAAGCCTTCGCACTCGCCTTCGGCCCAGGCGAGCGCGGTTTCCAACTTCTCTCCTTGTGCAAAGCGCAGCGCCATCTTGGTCAGCGTCGCCTGGAAGTAGATCTGCTGGGCGATCTTCGGCGGCGCCGGAGACGCGGCGATCGACATCGTCTGCTGCTTGTAGGGATCCGCATAGTGGAAGAGTGTGCCCTTCGGCGGCCCTTCCTCGGCCCAAGTCTTGAACTTCGTCATGTTCGCGTAGGCCGGGAGATCGTACCCGCCGCTCGCCGCGACGAACTTCTCGATCGCCGCTGGCGAGGACAGGTGAACGAGCAAGCTCTTGGCCGCTTCCTTGTTCTTGCCAAAGGCCCAGACGCCCCAGAAGTATGGCAGGAAGGGCGCAAAACGGCCCTTCGGACCGGACGGGAAGCCGTGCGTCCAGCACTGTTCGGCGACTTGCGGTGCGTCGCGCTTGGCGACCGCCCAGGCGCTCGGCGGATTCAGGATCATCGCGCCGCGGCCCGAGATCAGCCATTTGTTGTTGGAGGCATCGTCCCAGGACGGCGCGTCGGTGGGCAGGACGGCGATCAGCTTCTTGTAGAATTCGAGCGCCTGCCGCACCGCGTCGGTCTTGACGGTGATATCGCCCTTGGCGTTGACGAGCTCGGCGCCGAAGGACTGGAAGATCGCGCCGGCGGTGTCGACGCTGTCGGTGGTCTCGCCGAGACCGATGCCGAAGGGGAAGCCGGCCTTGTGGCAAGCCTCGGCCGCCTTCAGGAACGTCTCCATGGTCCAGTTGTCCGCTTTCGGCGGAGCGCCGACTGGATACATCTCCTGCACGTCGATGCCGGCGTGTTTCTTCATGAGATCTATGCGGGAGCAGGGGCCTTTGATCTGGCTTCCCGGCGTCGCGGGCACTGCGAGCCATTTGCCACCCGACCGCCCGAGATATTTGACGGTGTCGTTCACCTCACCGTTCTGCTTGATGAGCGGCTCCATGACGTCGTTGAGCGGCTCGAGATTCTCGGAATAAGCGTGCGGCCACCAGCTCGGCATCTGGAGAATATCGTGACCGGACTTGGCCTGGGCTTCCGCCGCTGCGGTCAGCTCGATCTTCTTGTTGTTGCTGGTGATGTAGTCGATCGAAACCTCGACCTTCTCCTTCTCGCCCCATTCCTTGACGAGAGCGGTTGAGGCATCGTTGGCGCCGGGCACCCAATGGTCCCAGAAGCCGATCGAGAGTTTGCCGGCGGCGTAAGCGCCCCGGACATAGGGCGCCGCGATCAGCGCCGTGGAGGACATTGCAGTGGCAGCCACAAATTGACGTCGCGTCAGTGTCTTGCGTGACATCTCGTTTCCTCGCTTGGGTGTTTTATTGTTCTGGCGTTTCCTCTGAACTCTTCCGAGTTCTGCTTTCTTTTTGAAAGTTTCTTGTTCGACGTTTCTTATTGATGCCGTCGGCTTCGAAGGCAAATTGGTAGCGCGATCAGATCATGATTGATTGCTTCTGTCGAGAAAACCGAACGGCTTGCGCCTAGAACTAACGTTGTGTCCGGGAAGGTGGCAGTGCCCTCGATGTCCTGCGCAGGCCATGAACCACGATCGGTCATTTTGCGACGCACACTTTGCGCCGACCTGCCCGGCCGATGCATGCGCAATTACGCCGCAGTTTCGAATAAGCCTGCATAAGCGCCTCGGGCCAAACACTTTTCGGGCGTGGATAGCAATTGTCGGTGGCTAGACCTCGAAGCGGTGAAAACGATAGAGTTGCAACTGGCGAGTGGTTCTCACCCCCAACAGCCTAATCAGATCGAGATGGAGACCAGAATGATCAACCCGGCGCCGCTCGCGCGGCTTAACCTGCGACGATGGTTCGCGCTGGGGTCCGTTTTCGTGTTGCTGCTCGGCGCAGCCGCGGTGGCGAACGCTCAGGGCCTGGTCAAAGGGGTTCAGGAAGGGGCGGCGGCCGGGAACAAGGCGGCAGGTCCGGTCGGCGGCGTGCTTGGCGGCGCGATCGGCGGTGTGGTCGGCGTTTTCACCGGCGTGCTCGGCGTTGGCAATAATGGCAATCAGGCGCCTGCAGCCAAGGATGCGAGCAAGGACGCAAGCAAGGATGCGGCCAAGGACGCCAAGCAGGGCGCCGGCAAGGACAAGGATGCCAAGAGCGCCAAGGCGGGCAAGGGCGCCAAGGCGAGCAAGGAGGCGAAGAACGCTCCGCAGGATGTCACGGTCCTGACCCAGACCGGCGCGCCGCAATTGACCGCCGACCAGATCGTCACCAACAGCGACTCCTATATCGAGCGGATCAAGACCGAACTGAACCTCACGCCCGAGCAGGAGAAGCACTGGTACGGATTCTCGAGCGCCATGCACTACCTCGGGCATAACGGTGCGGAGCGGCTCAACCTGCGGGTTGCGCGCGCCAAGCGGGATCCTCCCGACGACATCGTCGAGCAGATGCGCAACGAGGCCCAATTTCTCATCGACCGCGCTGCCGACCAGCGCAATGTCGCCGACGCCGCCGAACCCCTCTATTCGAGCCTCGATGACAAGCAGAAGCAGGTCTTCGTACAGGAGATGGTGCGGCTCAGCCACGAACGAGGACTGGATTGATCAAGTTGAATCGGATCGGGCGTGTCCGAATTAACGGCCCCCGCCACGAATTCGTGAATCCTCTTCGCGATTCGGTTATGATTAGCTTCGGAAGCTGATGGCGGGGTTGATATGGCGGACGGACTCTCCGTTTTCCTGGTCGAAGACGAGACGTTGATCCGGATGATGATGGCGGACATGGTGGAGGAACTCGGCCACCACGTCGCCGCGGAAGCGGACAATGTGCGGGACGCCAGCGCTTTCGCCATGACCGCGCAGTACGATCTTGCGATCCTCGACATCAATCTCAAGGGCCTCTACGTCGATCCGGTCGCCGACCTGATCGAGCGCCGCGGCAAGCCGTTTTTGTTCGCCACGGGCTACGGTCCGGAGCTGCTGCCGTCCTTGCTCCGACGGCGGCCGATCCTGCGCAAGCCGATTTCGATCGATCAGCTCAAGGCGATGATCGATTCGATGTTTCCGGAAGCGGCAGCGAAGACGCCGCACTGAGACCAAAAACAAAAACGGCCGCCCGTCAGGGGCGGCCATTTCGCGACGGAATTCGTCGCTGTCTCACATCAGGCCTGCGCCGAGATCGATGCCGCGCGCCATCAGGCCGAACGAGGCGACCAGGCCCGTGCAGCAAAACAGCAAGATGGTCTTGAACGAAGAAAACGAAGAATCGGCCAAACGCGTTTCGCTGGTGGCCGGCATCGCGGCGATCGAAATCATGCTCATGTTCATTCCCCCCTTTGTTGCCCCTGAATTGGATCAGGTGAGGGAACTCCTAGAGCAAAAAGTTTGACGCGAGCTTTCGAGGGATCGTTAACGAAATGGCAATCGGTCCTGCATTTTCGGGCACTGGAGCGCCATTACTCGTTCAGTGGCGCCCGTTCTTCAGCACGGTAGCGATGGTGTGGGCCGTCATGGCGGCGCGGTCCGAAGCGCGCTGGGCGGCGAGGCGGTCACGCGCCTTTTCCTCGATCAAGAGCTCGATCAGGGCCAGCCGCTTGCCATCGTCGTCCGCCTCGAGCAGCAGGCGGTGATAGCGGTGATAGTCGAAACCCAGATCCTGCTTACGCATGTCACGCCCCCGCAACTACGCCACACACAAGCCAGGATTGTTTCTCATCCGGGACGTGCGCGCAAGCACGATCCCGCGTCGCGCGCGCGTGCTCGTTAATCAGCTGTGAATTACTGGGCGCGAACGGAGGCGCGCGCCGTTAAGGCTGGTTGTGCTCGGCGAACATCTTGAGGCCGAGGAAACTCGCATCGGGCTTGGTGACCAGCCGGGTCGGGATGTCGCGGAGATAGTCCTGGAAGCGTCCCTTGGCTTCGAAGCGCGCCCGGAATGCGGAAGCTGCAAGGAAGTCGGGAAAGCGCGGCACGATTCCGCCGGCGATATAGACGCCGCCGCGTGCGCCGAAGGTCACCGCGAGATTGCCCGCGACCGAGCCGAGAATGGCGCAAAACATCTCCAGCGTCTTGCGGCTGAGCTCGCAACTGCCTTCCAGGGCGGCCTTCGTGATGGCGGCAGCATCGCGATGCGGCACCTGAGCGCCGTCAATCTCGGCCAGCGCCTCGTAGAGGCTTTGCAGGCCGGAACCGGACAACGCGCCACGCTCGATGGAGACATGGCCGAGGCGTCGGCGCATGCAGGCGATGACGCGTTCCTCGCGCTCGTCCTCCGCCGGCAGGGTCGCGTGGCCGGCCTCGGTGACGACAGCCAGTCGTGCGCCATGGCGCTCGACCAGGCAGGAAACGCCAAAGCCGGTTCCGGGGCCGACCACCAGCAACGGCTCTCCGGGAAGGCCATCTTGCCCGCCGAGCGGGATCAGGTCGGCGGGCTGCAGGGCGGGCAGGGACCAGGCCACCACCTCGAAATCGTTGAGCACATGGACGCTGTCGAAGCCGAAGGCCGGCTGGAGCTCGTTGCCGTCGATGACCCAGGGGCTGTTGGTCATGACGCAGCGGTTGTTGGTCACCGGGCCCGCCACGGCCAGCACGGCCCTTGGGGGCGGCAGGCCGTGGCAGCGACGCGCGAGAACATCGGCAATGGCTTCCCGGACGGTCGGGAAGTCTGCCACTTTGACGTAGTCGATCGGTCCGGTCTGGTCGCCCTGACTGAGCGCGAAGCGCGCATTGGTGCCGCCGATATCGGCGAGAAGAATCTGTCCTGTCTTGCCGATGGTCATGTGCGTATGGCTGCCGCAGCCCTTCCGGCTGCGGGAACCGCTTCCTCCGCTCTATCCGATCGCAAGACGCGAACGGCTGTCAGAATCCGTCCCCGGGTGGATCTAGTCAACACGCATCAGCCCAAACCGTTGCATCCCGGTCCCGACGGGGTGCATTCGCGCATATCGCCGCACCTTGTCGGTGGTTGCGAAGCAGCGCGGGAAGATCGACACTGGCGGCGTGGCCTTCGGCGCCGGTCGCGCGGGATGGCCTGGAATGGACCTTGCGATGAAGATTTCCGACCGCGACGTGCTCCTGGTCATCGACGTGCAGAACGATTTTTGCACGGGCGGGGCGCTCGCCGTGCCCGGCGGCGAGAAGGTTGTCCCCGCCATCAATCGGATCGCCCAAAAATTCGCCAATGTGGTGCTGACCCAGGACTGGCATCCCCGCGATCATGTCTCCTTTGCCCCGAACCATGCGGGCAAACAGCCGTTCGAGACCATTGCGCTTGACTACGGCGTCCAGGTGCTCTGGCCGAGCCATTGCGTGCAGGGCACGGCCGGCGCTGAATTTCATCGCGATCTCGACGCCACTCGCGCAAATCTCGTGGTGCGGAAGGGGTTTCGGCGCGGCATCGATTCCTATTCGGCGCTGTTCGAGAACGACAGGAAAACGCCGACCGGCCTGCTCGGATATTTGCGCGAACGCGAGTTGAACACCGTCTTCGTCGCCGGCCTCGCGTTCGATTTCTGCGTCCGCTTCTCGGCGGAGGATGCCCGCAAGGCGGGGTTCGAGGTCGCAGTCATCGAGGACGCCTGCCGCGGCATCGATCTCGACGGCTCGGTGGCCGCGACCCATCAGAGTTTTCGGGAGCGCGGTATTTCGCTCGTCAGCTTCGAGGCCTTCCTGTGAGGACCGTGAGATAGCCATGGCGGAGAAGACCGGCAAACAGCAGCGCGCACCGGGCCCGGTCCCGGATGACCCGCTGCTGTGGCCGTTCGCAGCAGCTCGGCTTGCCATGGACGCCTGCTTCGGATGGCTCGACCGCGGTCCGCCGGAGCAGGCCGACAGCAGTCTGCCGTGGACCACGCCCAACTCCGTCGCGCTGGAGCTTGCGACCATGCGCCTGCGCGATTGCACGCGAACGGGCTCCGGCCTCCCGGCACTGGTCTGCGCGCCCTATGCGCTGCACCGGGCCCTGATCGCCGACTTCGCGCCCGGCCACAGCGTGGTGCAGTCCCTGCAAAATGGCGGCATCGACCGGGTCTATCTCACCGACTGGCGCTCGGCCGCACCCGACATGCGCTATCTCTCGATCGACAGCTATCTCGGCGATCTCAACGTCGCCATCGACGAGATCGGCGCGCCGGTCGATCTCGTCGGCCTGTGCCAGGGTGGCTGGCTGTCGCTGCTCTATGCGGCGCGCTTTCCCGCCAAGGTGCGGCGGCTGGTGCTGGCAGGCGCGCCCGTCGACCTCTCGATCGAGTCCAGGCTGTCGCAGCTCGCCCGCAACGCGCCGGAGATGGTCTATGACCAGCTCGTCGCCCGCGGCGGCGGCAATGTCAGCGGCGAGGAGATGCTGCGTGTCTGGTCGAAGGCGCCGAGCTGCGACGACATCGCGACGGCGCTGCAGAGCGACCTCTCCGGCGAGGAAGGTGCGGCGCTGCTGGCACGCTTCGAGCGCTGGAACGCCGAGCCTCTCAATCTGCCCGGCACCTATTATCTCGAGATCGTCAACTGGATCTTCCGGGAGAACCGGATCGCGCGCGGCCAATTCACGGCACTCGGCCGCGTGATTGATCTGAAGGACGTCAAGGCGCCGGTCTTCCTGCTGGCCGGGCTCGATGACGACGTCGTGCCGGCTGCGCAGGCGCTCGCCACCGCCGGTTTGCTCGGCACACCGCCGGCCTTCGTTGCGGCGGCCTCCGAGCCCAGCAACCATCTCGGCCTGTTCATGGGGGCGCGGACCCATGCCCATGCCTGGCCCCGGATCGCCGAATGGCTGCGCGACGATCTGCCCGGCATGCTGGTGCGCAGAGCCTGACACTGCCCCAAGGGCCGGGCAGCGAAGCTGCAAATCCGTTATGCATGCCGTCGAATGGCCTGCACGGGGCCATGTCGATGGGTTAAATGGAGTCCAGAGCTGGCGGAGGCCGGTCGCGACGAGACAAAGGGACTGTGCTCGATGAGTTTCCACTCGATCTATGCCCACGGATTTGCGCGCGTGGCGGCCTGCGTCACCACCTCTCATGTGGCCGATCCCACGGCCAACGCGACGGCGGTTCTGGCGGCGGCGAAGGACTGCCACGAACAGTCAGTGGCGGTTGCCGTGTTTCCGGAGCTGTGTCTGTCCGGCTATGCGATCGAAGATCTTGTGAAGCAGGATCCGCTGCTCGATGCGGTCGAGCGCGGGCTTGTGGCCATCGTTGAGGCATCCTCGGCCCTGATGACCATCCTGATCGTCGGCGCGCCGTTGCGCTTTGGCAATCGCATCTACAATTGCGCGGTCGTCATCCATCGCGGCAAAGTCCTCGGCGTCGTGCCCAAGAGTTACCTGCCGACCTATCGCGAATTCTACGAGGGACGGCATTTCGCCTCCGGCGCCGGCACCGTCGGAGAGATGGTCGCCTTTGGCGGGCTGCATGCCCCTTTCGGCGTCGACCTGCTGTTCGCGGCCGAGGACGTCCCGGGCCTGACCATCGGCGTCGAGATCTGCGAGGACATGTGGATCCCGGTGACGCCGGCTTCCGAGCTCGCGCTCGCGGGCGCGAGCGTGCTGATCAATCTCTCGGGCAGCCCGATCACGATCGGCCGCGCCCGCTCGCGCGCGCTCTTGTGTCAATCGACTTCGGCCCGCTGCCTCGCGGCCTATGTCTATTCCGCGGCGGGGGCAGGGGAATCGACCACGGATCTTGCCTGGGACGGCCAGACCTCGATCTACGAGAACGGCGTGCTACTGACCGAGGGCGAGCGGTTCCGCCAGGGCGGCCAGATCACGCTGGCCGACGTCGATCTTGACCTGCTCAGGCAGGAACGCGCACTGATGGGAACCTTCGACGACAACCGCCGGCAGCGCGAGGCCTTCTTCCGGAAAGTGACTTTTACCCTGAAGCCGCCGGCCGCCGATATCGGCTTCCTGCGCAAGGTCGAGCGCTTTCCGTTCGTGCCGAGCGACGAGAGCCTGCTCGAGCAGGACTGCTATGAGGCCTACAACATTCAGGTCGCGGGCCTGGTCCAGCGTATGCGCGCGACCGGCACCAAGCGCGTCGTCATCGGCGTCTCGGGCGGGCTCGATTCCACCCACGCTTTGATCGTCGCCGCCAAGGCGGTCGATTTGCTTGGCCTGCCGCGCGAAAACATTCTCGCCTACACCATGCCGGGCTTTGCCACCGGCAGCGAGAGCAAGACCAATGCGCTGGCGCTGATGAAGGCGTTGCAGACGAGTTGGCAGGAGCTCGACATTCGCACCACGGCGACGCAAATGCTGAAGGACATCGGCCATCCCTTCGGCAAGGGCGAGAAGGTCTACGACGTCACCTTCGAGAATGTGCAGGCGGGCCTGCGCACGGACTATCTGTTCCGGCTCGCCAATCATCACGGCGGCATCGTGATTGGCACCGGCGATCTCTCCGAGCTCGCGCTGGGCTGGTGCACCTACGGCGTCGGCGACCAGATGGCGCATTATAACGTCAATGCCGGGGTGCCGAAGACGCTGATTCAGCATCTGATCCGCTGGGTGATTGCTTCCAAGCAGTTCAGCGACGACGTCAACCAAACGCTTGGATCGATCCTGTCGGCGGAAATCTCGCCGGAGCTGGTTCCGGCCGAGCCGGGCGAGAAGCCACAGAGCACGGAAGCTTCCGTCGGTCCCTACGAGCTCCAGGATTTCAACCTGTTCTACACGCTGCGGTTCGGCATGCGGCCGTCCAAGATTGCCTTCATGGCGCTGCAGGCGTGGAAGGACGTCGCCCAGGGTGAATGGCCGCCGGCATTCCCGACCGATAAGCGCAAGGCCTATGACCTTCCCGAGATACGCCGCTGGCTGGAGGTGTTTCTGCGCCGCTTCTTCGCTTTCAGCCAGTTCAAGCGCTCGGCGATGCCGAACGGCCCCAAGGTTTCGGCCGGCGGCTCATTGTCGCCGCGCGGTGACTGGCGCGCGCCGTCGGATTCGAGCGCGGCGGCGTGGCTTGAAGATCTCGAACGGAATGTGCCGGTTTGAACGGGAGATGAGCGATGTCGGCCGGCGATGAGCCCGAGCAGGGCGCCAACCCACAGAAGGTCCTCAACGGCCTCTACATCTTTGAGATTGAGATGCGCGACGGCAAGCGCGGCCAGGCCAAAGGCGTCGTCGTGCTCTGCGATGGCCGCATCATGGGCGGTGACAGCTATTTCTATTACACCGGCAGCTACACCTTCCGGAACGGGAAATGGCGCGGCGACATGACCGTCAATCAGCACACCGAGGCCGTCGGCAAGCCACTCGCGTTCGGCGGCAGGGAAGTGACCTGCGGCTTTTCGGGCGACTACTCCGCCGACGGCGCCGAGGTCGAAGGCATGGCGCTGGTTGGCAAGACCAGCGTGACATTCACGGCGCGGCTCACGCTGAAGGACCCGATGTGAGACCCGCCTGAGATGTGAGACCGCGTGATCAGCCCTCGTTCCTGATCAGGAACCTTCGCACCCACAGAACGTTCGCGTCTGTTGTTGCGAATTTCCGAGGAGAGGGACCATGCGCAAGCACTTGATGTTATCGACCGCAGCTATCGGACTGATGCTTGCTTCCGGCTTCGCCTACGCCCAGGCGCCCGGTGAGCGAAGGGACGAGCCGAGACGGACCGAGGAGCCGGCGAAAGGCGCCGCACCGCAACACGGCGGCGGCCAAGAGCGTGTTCAGGAGCGTGCTCAAGAGCGCGCGCAGGGCGCCCAGGAACGATTGCAGGGCGCGGGCCGCGAGGAGAAGGGCGGCGCTGCCAGGCAGGACGCGAGTGACGATAAGCGCCAGCCGGCCAGTTCTGCCGAGCGCAACCAGCCGAAATCGAAGGATCAGGCGCAAGAATCCCGCGAGCCCTCGCGCGATCGCAACCGCGATGCCGAGAGCACGAAACCCGGACGCGACAGCAAGAGCAGTGCTGAGACGAAGCAGGACAAATCCGCGCCGCAGAAATCAACGGCAGAGTCCGAGAAGTCCAAGTCAGGCACGTCTAGCCAGCAGAACGAGCGCACGGGTGCCGCAGCCAACCAGAACGAGCGCAACCAGACCCAGCCGCAGCGCAACGCGGCCGAGCAGCAGCCGCCGGCGCAGCAGAACAACCGGCCGGCCACCGCGACCGACACGAACCGGACGGCCCCGACCAACAATGCGCAGAGCGCACCTGCCAGTTCGGGCACGCAGACCAACCAAGCCAACCAGACCACGCAGACCAACACGCAAGCCAATCAGCAGGCGCAGGTGACCTCCGAGAAGCAGGTGCGGATTTCTGAAACGGTGAGCCGTGCACGCCTGGCGGAGCCGGAGCGCAATCTGAACATTTCGATCCGGGTCGGCGAGACCATTCCCTCGCGCGTGCGCCTTCACAGGCTTCCGCCCGAGATCGTCTCGATCGAGCCCGAATATCGCGACTACGAATATTTTGCGACCGGCGATGACGTCGTCATTGTGGAGCCGCGGACGCATCGCATCGTGAGCCAGGTGCCCCGCGATCCGTCGCGAGCACGTGCGCAAATGAGCGGCGGCACCTCATCGGGCATGGCTGCGGCAGGAGGGAGCGCGGCCGGGGGCAGCAATGTGAACTGCCAGATCATGCGGCGTGACGCCTCGGGCAATGTGGCCCAGGCAGAGCCCTCGACCGTAGGCTCGACCGCGCGAACCGATTCTCTGAGCGTGACTGTCCAGATGCCCGGCGGCGGCTCGTCCGCGCCGATCGCCCTCGGCGCTCCCGCGGGCAACATCGTGGTCGCGACGCAAGGGCAGGGCGACTGCACGGTGACGATCGAGCCCCAGACGCGCTAGCGCCCGTGTCGGCATAACGACGCCAAAACGACTTCGCGCCGCACGGCTGATCAAGCCGGCGGCGCGAAATCACGTTCAATCTAGAAAGTCCCGAGGTCCGGAGTGCCTAGGAGTCCGGACCTCGTAACCTTGCCCCAGCCTTTGATCCCCCCGCCCCATGTGGTCC
>NZ_JBVVPM010000013.1:125345-163717 GCF_055811255.1 Bradyrhizobium sp. MI1.11 | reverse complement strand
TCCTCTTCAGATGTCTCTTAGAGAATCGCAGATTCGCGATTTACGCAAAGCCCTCGCTTGCGGGAGAGGTCGGCGCGTCCGGGCGATGCGAAGCATCGTCCCGCGCGCCGGGTGAGGGCTTTCTCCTCTTGGGGGTTCTCGATTGCGGATGCACCCTCTCCCCAACCCTCCCCCGCAAGCGGGGGAGGGAGCGCACCTCTCCCTTCGATGCGATAAACACCGACGCTCCCCCAAGCGGGCAACTGCCCTGCCCGAGTCACCGCGCCGCGCCTTCCGTGAAGGCGGTTTCGATCACGTCGCCGAAGGGTTGCCAGGAACGGCCGTCGAACTGAACCAGCCGCATCTGCCTGATCGGCAGGTAGCTGTTCGGCGAGGTGTTCATCCTGATGTTGGGCAGCGCGACCGAAGGCTGATAATTCCTCAGCGAAGCAGCCTGACGCATGATGTTCTCGCGCGAGAAATCGTCGCCGCATTGCTTCAGCACCTGCGTCAGCGCCTCGGCCGCGGCATAGCCATAGAGCGCAGCGCTGCTGTTGGTGCTTTCGTCGTGATGGTATTTGTCCATGAAGGCGAACCAGTCCTTCATGGCGGGATCGTCCTTCCATGCGGGATCGCTCGGATCCTTCAGGAAGGCCGCCGAGATCACGCCGGAGGAATTCTCCAGGCCTGCCGGCGCCATCGCGTTGGCAATCGAGGCGGAGGCGTCGTTGACGATAAAGACCGGGCGCCATTTCAGTGCCGCCGCCAACTTGATCACCTTGGACGCCGTCGACGGCACGCCGAGAAAGACAAAAATATCGGCACCGGCGCGCTTGAGGATCGAGACGTGTCCGTCGAGATGCTCGTCGGCAATGTCGAAGGCGATGTCGACGAGGACGAGACGGTTCAGATCGCCAAGGCCTTCCTCCATGCCCTTGAGAAGCGCACGCCCGAACTGGTCGTTCTGCCAGAGCACCACGATCTTCTTCCTGGGATAATAGGCCTGGAGATAGTTGGCGTAGATGCGCCCCTCCGACCGGAACGACGGCTGCCAGCCCATGGTCCAGGGAAACGCCTTGGCCTGGCTCAGCTCCTCGTCGCCGGAGGCGACGAACAGCTGCGGAATCTTCTTCGCGTTCAGATACCAGCGCGCGGCGAGATTGCCCGGCGTGCCGAACGAGCCGAACATCAAATGCACGTCGTCCGTCTCGACCAGCTTGCGGGTCAGCTCCAGCGCGGTCGTGGGGTCGGAATTGTCGTCGCGGGTGATGAAGCGGATCTTGCGGCCGTTGATGCCGCCGCGCGCATTGATCATGTCGAAATAGGCGGCTTCCGCCTGGCCAATGGCGCCGAACTCCGAGAGCGGTCCCGAATAGGGCATGACATTGCCGATGCGGATTTCGTTGTCGGCGGTGGGTTGATCGGCGCGCTCCTGCGACATCGCCCCGAGCGAGGCGTAGGAGATGATCAGAACGAACAGCAGCCTGCCGGTGACGCGCATGCTCGACACCTTGTCGTTGGCCCCCAACGAGGTCGGCTCACTCCGCAGCAAGGCGATTGATCTACGTCAAGCGTTTGTCAAAGCTGTGGCCGGACGGCGGGCTTCTTGCCGGCCGAACGGAATGGCAAGCGTATTGACGTGCCGACCGTGGCGGGCCGTCCGCGGACCTCGAACTCGATCTCGACCCCGCGGTCGCGAAACCGGACGATACAGTGCAGGTTGCCGATGAAAAATGATTCTATCTGTGAAAGTTCACATTTGGGATAGCGGGCCTTAGTTTGGCTGGTGGTCAATATTGACCGGTGGCAGCAGAGCTTGCCGTTCCATCATGTTCCATCACCGCTCCCATTGGCATCCATCGATGACAGAGAGTATTGCGCTCCCGCCGGATCCAGGCAAGCCTCATGACCATTCAACGACCGCCTTGTCCTAAATGCCAGACGACAATGATGCTGGCGCGCATCACGCCCGGCTCCGCCGGTTTTGACATTCGTACCTTCGAATGTTCCGCTTGCGATTTCGTCGATCAGATCGCGGTCGATCTGGTCGACCCGATGAGATCGGCCCATACCTTGGCTTGGTTTCACAGCGAATTGCGGGCGCCTACGTAGGAACGCGCCCTACCCGGAACGATCGAGCGCCGAAAGCCTGGACGTGGGCGTTGGTTGAGAATAACCGATTGCAGCGCTCGGCTTGGCAGGGACGGTGACGTGCTCAGTATGGATCGGTCCGACCTTGAGTGTTCCGCTCAGCGCTATTCTTCAGCGATCTTAGTGCTGCGCTTTGACAAACATGTCGAAGGAGGGTTTCCGAAAGACGGACGACCAATTCTTTCAAGTCCTTGGTCTCCTTTTCGAGAGAGTGGAGGGCGCGCTCCATTCGCAGTTCGTCTTCGAGACTCCGGGGCCAAAGGGTTGGCTGTCTTCTCGGTGATCATCCCTTCCTCCCAACAGCGCTACGTATCTCTTCGCGCTCTTTGGCATGACGCCCCCCAAAAAAAACTACGTGCTCTCAACGACGATTCGCAGCTCAATATTGCTCAGCTTCGGCGGTTATCGCATTGGGTATCAGAAGGCTCGATTTGCCGGGGCGCTCTCAGTCGCCGCACTCGGATACGATGCTCCTTGCTACGAATCTCCTCGCTGTGAGGAAATGAGGCCTGCTAGGACAGCCATGTTGTCCAACCCTTCCTGCCGCCGGTGGTAGACGTAGTCACCCGAAGATCCGCATCAATAATGCTTTGCCGACGGGAGCGGCGCGTATGCCGGTGAATGCACTGACGTAGTCACCGGAATAGAAAGCGCGAATGAGATCGATGCGCGTGTTCAGGGTTTCATCAAACCGGACCGCAAATCCATCCCCAGTTCGTCGCACGACCAGGGCAGCTACTTTTCTTTCCTGGAGGGTGCAATGAACCGCGGTCCCGACTGGCGGTGGCTTGTCGCTCACGAAGCGGGCGCCCGTGATCGACATGTCTGCCAAACGGTAGATGAACTGCCGGCCACCGAGATTGAAAAGAACCGGCTCATCTCGCTCGAACCGCTCGGCCTTCCGTCGCCGCGGCTGCTCGATCGACACCAAGCAGACGATCATCAGAATGATCGCGTTGTACAAACTCCAGGCGAGCGCCAGGCTGCCATAGGCGATCATGTCGCCTTGCACATGAAGCACGAAGGCATAGACGATACCCGCGAGCGTAATCGCCAGTGCGGTGCCGTATACCCTGAGCAGTGGCCACTCGATGAAGCGTTGATCGCGATCCCCGCCCTTTGCGGTGACCTTGAATTTGTGCCCCTGCGTCTTGAGCAGCCCCGCCGCCACGGCCTTGAGAACCGCCGGCAGTGCAATGTATTGAGCGACATCCGACATCACCGCCATGGAGCGTCCGCGGGAAATCCAGGCCATGGTGAGCGAATACCAGACATAGAAGGGTAGGAAATATCCGAGGAGTTCGAAAAGATCCGCCTGGACGGCTTTGACGCCGAAGAGAAGATAAAGGCTCGGAACGACGAGACCGAATACCTTGACGACATAGGTCGAGGTCCAACTCATGAATGCTTCGATGAGAGACAGCCTGTCGATAACATCCAGCTGCGATCTTCGGGAAAAAGGGCCACTTCGCCCGCGAAAGATCTGCATGAAGCCAAGACACCATCGGCTGCGCTGGGTGATGTACTCCTTGAGGCCCTCCGGGGCCAGCCCCAAGGTCAGACGTTCGTTCAGGTACACCGTGCCCGCGCCAATTTCCTTCAGCCGCAGCGTCAGCAAGTAGTCCTCCGTCACGGAGTCGGTCGGAAAGCCGCCAATTTTCACGAGGGATGAGAATCTGATGACCGACGACGTGCCGCAACAAAAAGCCACGCCCCAAGCGTCTTTCGATGGCATCAGAATATCGAAGAAGAAACGCTGCTCGTCCGGCCAGACCTTGGTCGCGGCCAGGTTGGTTTGGATCGGATCCGCATTGATGAAATGCTGAGGCGTTTGCACCACGCCTACGCGCTGATCGCCGAACAAGCACATCGCGCGGGCGAGGAATTCGGGCATCGGAACGAAATCGGCGTCGAGGATCGAAATGAAGTCAGGGGGATCGGCGAGCTCCGCCACATGCCGCAGGGCGTGATTGATGTTGCCAGCCTTGGCGTCGGTGTTGTCGGGGCGCGCCAGATAGCGGCAGCCGAGCTGGCCGGCAAGCTTTTCGAGCCAGTCACGCCGCCCGTCGTCCAGAACCCAGACACGGTAGTTGGGATAGTTCATTCCCGTGGCGCCGATGATTGTGCGCTCCAGGATCGACGTTTCCTCGTTGTAGGTGCAAACGAATACGTCGATCAGCGGAGCTTGCCGCCCGGCAAGCCACCGCCTGTTGGCTTCGACTTGCGGCGTACGATCGGTCGTGCGGCTGAGAAATACCAGCGACAGTGCACCCGCTGCAAGCGATGCAGCCTCGACGATGAGGAACAGAAATCCCACGGCGAAATCGGCGGTCCAGCCGACGGGCGGGACCGTTGCCGTCATGCGCCATCCAAAATAACGGAGCATGAGCAGCAACACGATTGAAATCATCAGCGAACGCGCCGCGGAGTTTTCGTGCCTGAGCCAGGGAAGGACGGCAACGCAGAACCCGAGCGCAATAAGGCCCGGCGTCAGCGCGGCGATCATGGCTTTCTCGCCGTGTCTGCCGAGAAGATGACGCGTCCGGTTCGCCCGACCGGACAATCGTTGGAGCCATCGTTGAGGTCGGGGACAGAAATCGTCGCGCGATACGGTTCCTTGCTCAGCGCATCGGGATTAATGGCGAGGTTCGCTGCGGCCCCTGCGGAGCCGGTGAGATTGACGACGGTGCCAGCCAATTCGGGCCCGCCGGCGCTCGGCCGGAAATGTGCGAGAGATCCCAGTTTCAGCCCGTTATACACGCTCTCAGTGACGTTCGCCGTCACCACGGCACCGGAACAATCGAGTAGACGGACGAGCGGTTGTCCGGCCCGGACGTCCTCTCCAGGCGCCGTCATGACCTCCCATATTCGGCCGGCGATGGGGAATTTGATGTCCGCCTCGGAGCGGCTGATGTAACGAGATCGTTCGGATTCAATCTCGCCGACGAGCCACGAGATTTGCGCATCAGCATGCGCTACGTCCGCGGTGAGCCCTTCAGCCCGCTGCCGCATTTCCTCCTCACGCTGCACCGAGCTCGGACGATCGTTGTAGCTGTCGCCGAGGAACGTGCCCTCGCGCGCGGCGGTGAGCTCAACCTGGGTTGCATCCAGGCGGCGGCGCGCGCCGATTTCGGTTTGCTGGGCAATGGTTTGATCCCGCGTCAAGCGCCCAAGCTCGACAGACGAAACGCTGCCCGATTTGATAAGCGATGAAGCTCGTTCCACCGCGGCCGCCGCCTCCTCGCGACGCGCTGCGGCGGCTTCGATTGATGTTTGGATTTCTGCGATGCGCGCCTCGAGCTGACGGATGCGCCCCGCTGTGAACAGGGCCGCCTGACGCGCCAGATCCTTCTGCGCCGCCTGGGCTGAAGCTATCTTCGAAACGAGGCTCGGCCTTTCGTTTTCGAGGCGAGACATCTGACTGCGTAGATCATCGAGCCGCACCGCGGTCTCCGCGCGGATTGACGACACGAAGGATGAAAGTGCCCTCGCCGACGATGCCTAAATCGCCTGCCAGACTGGCCCCCGCTGAAATCTTCCCGTCGATCGGCGACCTCAATGTCACGAGCCTGGAATTGACGACGGCTTCGACGCTTGACGTCTGGAAAAGCGCCCTGAGCGGCAGCCAGCCGAATACTGCGACGATGGCGATGCCCGCTGCGGCCTTCACAAATCGGCGAAGCGTCCGGCTCGGCTTGGATTGCGCCAGATCCGCGGCCGCAGCGCCGCCAGTTGCCGGGGCATCGGTATTGCCGGGACTGAGACGCGCATCCAACGCGCGTTGCAAACCGTGCGCGTCATGGTTTCCGTCCATCGCGAGAGGCTTCGCGATATCTGGACCGCCGCTTTCGAGCGTCGAACCGAAACGCGTTTTGTTTTGCATCATACACCTGACAGCTAACGCGCAACCTCAGAGCGAGATGCCGTCGGCCGGACCCAAATGCAATCTTGGTGTTGAAACAGTTAGTTGAAACAAGAGAACTGTCTGCAATAGAGAGCCGCCAAGAGCCGCGTTGGCCGAACGGGAACAGGGTCGGTGCTACCGTTCGGCTGATAAGTTGACGAGGTGCAGCTTGGTGGCTTGGGCCGGCGCGGGCGAAGCCGGTGGCATTGCCTTCTCAAAGTCCGCGAGAATGCTGGCGCCGAGCTCCGAGGCGGGGATCGGCCGGCCGAAGAAGAAGCCTTGCACCTGATCACCCTCGGCCGCCTCGAGAAAAGCTGCCTGGTTGGCGGTTTCGACGCCTTCGACCGTGACGCGCATGTGCAGTTCCCGTCCGAGCGCGATGATCGCTTTCACTACTGTCCCGACCTGACAATGGGGGCCGTTGAGGCTCTGCATGAAGGCTCGATCGATCTTGATCTTGTCGAACGGAAAGCGCCACAGATAGCTGAGGCTCGAATAGCCAGCCCCGAAATCGTCCATCACGATGGCAACGCCCATCGTCTTGAGCGTCCGGAGTTGCGCCATGATCGTTTCGGTGTTGCCGAGCAGCAGGCTTTCGGTGATCTCAAGTTCGAGCCGGTGCGCCGCGAGTCCAGCCTCTGTTAGTGCGGTGGCGACGATGTCACCGATGTTGCCCGCCACGAACTGCGCGGGTGACAGGTTCACTGCAACGGTCAGGTGCGCCGGCCAGGTCGCGGCCGTGCGGCATGCCTCCCGCAATACCCACGCCCCGATCTTGTCGATAAGCCGCAAGTCCTCGGCGACCGGAATGAAGGTCAATGGCGGAATGAGGGTTCCGTCCGCCGCGGGCATCCGGATCAGCGCTTCGAATCCGGCAAGGCGGCGCCGGGATACTTCGAAGAGCGGCTGGTAATGCAATTCGAAGCGATCATTCAGCACCGCCTCGCGAATCGCCCTCTCAAGCTCGATGCGCGCTTGCAGCTCGGTGTCCATTTCGGGCAGGAAAAACCGGATGCAGTTGCGGCCGGCTGCCTTGGCCGCGTAGAGCGCGAGGTCAGCACTCTTGAGCAACCCCTCGGGGCTGGTGTCTTCCCCCGTCGCCAGCGCCACGCCGATGCTAGCGGTGGTGAGGATCTCGTGCTGCTTGAATTTCACGGTCGCATTTATCGCGGCGGCGAGATGGCTCGCAAACGACTCGGCCTGAGCTTTGCCGGCGATGCCGCACTGCACGACCACGAATTCGTCGCCGCCGAGCCGCGCCACCACGTCGTCGATCCTGACCGCGGCGCGAAGACGCTTGGCGATGGACTTGAGCAGAAAATCGCCGCCGTCGTGACCAAGCGAATCGTTGACCTCCTTGAAACGGTCGATGTCGATGAAGTGTACGGCAAGGCTGCTGCCCCGCATCGGCAGGCGAGCGATGGCGCTCTCCAGTTTTTCGATCAGCTGCGGGCGATTGGTCAGCCCGGTCAACGCGTCATGATGGGCGAGAAACCGGATGCGCCGGTCAGCGTGCTTCACCTTTGTTTCCCGATACCAGGCAATTGCGGGAATGGAGAAGGCGAGACCTGACAGCAGGCAAAGAAACACGGCTGCGGTCAGGAACGTATTGTGGACATTCTTGCGTTGCTCGGTTTCATCCACGTAGGCCGCAACGACAGCGGTGAGGCGACCGTCGGTCTGGATCGGGACATAGGCGCGGGCGAAGAATGCCGGTCGGTCGGGCGAATTTCCCTCCCCGACGTCGATGATCGGTTGACCGTCAACCGCTGATCGCGCTGCATCGGGGCTATATTCAGACAAGTCGACGAGCGCGATCTTTTCGCGGGTCGAAACGAACTGGGAGTAGCCATTACGGTTGAATATTTCGTAGTGAAAGACCTCGCCGGAATTTCGCGCCGACCGGAAGAACGCCATGCTCGCGGCGGAAGGCTGCTCGCCGCCGGCGATCTGCTCGAGATCGGCGACACTGGCCGCAAGGAACCTCGCCCAGCTACGAGCGGTCGACGTCGCATCTTGACGGAGAAGATGTTCGGTCGTGATTTTCAGGGTGGTCCCGGCGCCCAGCAACAGAATGGCGAGCGCGGCGACGATGGTGACGATGTTTCGCTGAGGCCGGATCCCGGCGAGTGACGGCATCAGTGCTACCGCGTCGATCGCATTTTCGTGAGCTCGGCCCGAGCGGTTTTCAGCAGCTCGGCATTGCGCTCACTTTTCGAAGCCCAATCGTCGGCAACGGCCGCGAACACGGCATTGGCCGCATCGAGGTCCGACGGCGAGGGTATGGTCACCTGGCGTTTGGGATCGGTCTTCAGCTCACCCATGATGCTGTTTTCCACGGCTTCGTAGGTATCCATGAAGCGCCCGGCAGACCATGCACCACTGTATTTGAGGATGATCGCCTGCGCCGATTTCGGCAGCCGGTTGAACGTCTTCCGATTCATCAAGACCATCAGCGGCGCGCCGCCGACACCAAGAAGGTAATGATAAGTCGCAACGCGTTTGATGCCGTAATCGACCACTGAAGCAGGGTTCACGAGGGCGCCATCGATGCTGCCGTTGCCGATGGCTTCGGAGATCTTGTTGACCGGCAGGAGCACAGGCCGCGCCCCGAGCTTTTCGAGCGCTGCGGCTTCGCCAGGATTGTTGACGCGAATTCTCTTGTCCTTGAGATCGTTCAACGACGTGATCGCGATATTGCTGTGGATCGTCTCAGGCTCGCTGACATAAGCGCCGATCACGATGTAGTCATCGTATCCTTGCAGCGCGTTGGCGGCCATCAGCCGGCCGAACACCGCAACGGACTCCCGCATGCTCGCAAACAGGCCGGGCATTTCGATGATTGCGTTATCCGCAAACCGGTTGCGCGTCAGCCCCGTCACGACGTAGGCGATGTCGGCCCTACCGTCGAGCACGAGCTGGGGCTGCTCAGCCGGATCCTTGCCAAGCGCGCCGCTGAAATAGGTTTCAATTTCGATCTGGCCTCTGGCCTCGGTGTTGACCGCTTCGACGAACGGCTTGACCGCGGCGAGATAACTCGTCGAGCGGTCGGAGCTGAAGAAGGCCAATTTGAGCTTGACCGGTTCGGCGGCTGAGGTCGAAATCAACGCAAACGAGATCACCGCGCATCGTGCCAGCAACGTAAGCATCGGTTTTCCGATCGCGGCAGCGACGGGTCACACAGTTGTGCGAAACGCCGATTTTCTCGGTCTCTAGCGGACCCTCATAGATTGAACTACTTCAAGTAACTCTCCTAGATAGCACGCGGTGCTCCAGGCGGCGACCAGGATCGCGAATCGTGGTTTAAGGCGTGCTAACGTCGGCGAGGCGTGGCCGGTATCGGCGTGCTCCCGGCACGCCGCTACGGCAGACCGCGCGCCTCGAGCTGATGCACCAGCAGCAGCGTCGGCTCGGCGAGGCTGTCGCCGGAGCCGTCGAGACCGAAGGCGCTCGCGATGCCGTCGCGGCTGCGCAGCAGCGCACTACGCGGACAATGGCCGGCGCCGCAGAGCGTCTTCTTCAGGGTCTCGCCCTGCGCCGTGATGCCGGCGGAATCATCCGCGGCCCAGGCCAGCACGATCGGGACGTCGACATTGAGGATGCCGGGGAAGACCGAGCGCTTGTTGTACTGGCTGGCGTCGCTGCCGAGATAGGCCTTCTCGCTGTCGCTCGCGTCCTTGCCGGCGCGGTAGACGCCGGACACCAGCACGACTGCCGCAACATCGGCGCGGTCGGTCTGGAGTTCGGGATGGGCCAGCAGGGTGGCGACATGGAAGGCGCCGGCGCCGTAGCCGACTGCGACGATCTCGCGGGCATCGCCGTTGAACAGGTCGATATTGCCGTGGACCCAGGACAGCGCCGCCGCTACGTCGGTCGCACCCGCCGGCCACGTCGCCGAGGGCGCCAGCCGATAGTTGACGCGCACGCCGACCATGTCGTTGCGTGCGGCAAAGCACATGGCTTGGTCCTGGATCTGGCGCGACAGCTCCGGCGCGGCGCGGTCGCCGGTGAAGGTGTCGCCGGTCACGAACAGCAGCACCGGCCGCGGCGTATCCGCCTTGGTCGTGGCGGTGGCGACATCGAGCACATTGGCTTCGCTCTCGCCGTAGCGCAGGCCGCGCGAGAAGGTGACCTGCTCGCACAGCCGCGCGGTGCCGCCCGCGGTGGTGTCGTTGTCGGTGAGGCCCACCCGGACGAGATCGGACGGCGCGTCCGGCCGCATCGGTAGGGGACCTTGTGCGGAGGCTGCCGTCAGGCCCAGAGTCAGAAAAAATGCGAGAAAATTCTTCATGTCGGTGTTGGCCCTGCGTGCCCGATATGGGCTCGCGCGTTTGGCCCGTCTTTTCAATTCGCCTTATTAGTTAGCTGGTCATGAGGCGATTTCACGGCACCCATGGTTCTCTCGGCTCGTCCTCCGCGCGTGGTTCAATTCCCCGGCTGAAACGTGCACTCCGCCCCGCTGCCGTCCTTCCGGCGGATTGCGTTGGGGTCGATCGTGCAGCTCAGCTTGGTCAGGCTCTCGAAATTCGATCCCGCGGCGCCGTCGGACGGAATGCCGGCCAGTGCTTCGGTGGCGAAGATCTCGCTGGCCGTGGAGCCGTTCACCGTCCTGGTCTTCTTGCCGAAGGTGACCTCGCAGTTCCGCACGGTGATGTCGACATTGCCGGCGCGACAAACGATTCGATCGGCGGTCACCACGATCGGCTTCTTGTAGGGAATGTCGCTGTTGGCGGCGAACAGCATCGCCATCGCCTTCTTCTCGGCGCCGGACAGGACCGACGACAGCGGCGCGATCACCCCCGCGAGCGCCAGCGCCGTCGAGCCCGAGACTTTTGCGGGCGTCGCGTCGGAGGCATCGGCGACGCCGGAGGCGGTAGCGACAACGAGGGTGCAGGCGAGGATCAATCGACCGGGCTTCATCTTGGCTCCCTGGACCTGCAGTCGCGGCTTCCTCCCGCGCGGCGCGTGGAACCAGTTTAGCATGTAAACGCGAATTGGAAGGCAAGTTCGCCGGGCCTTGCGCCTTTGCGCGGTGCGGCTGTTTTGCCCCGAGGTGTCAAACGGTTATGCCGCGGGGCCGAGCCTCGCGCCGACACGGCCGTTCTACTGTGCATGGGGTTGTTTTCGCGTTTTTTTGTTTTGGCCCGCTCTTCAGGCCTGCTTCATCGTCCGGAAGGTGATGGAATAGCGGCGCGCCTCGACCGGCGGGATGCTGTGCTCCCATTGCGACCGCGCCTCCCCGTCCATCATGTAAAGCGAGCGCGGCAGAGCTTCGAGCGTGTGGCGCTCCCATTTGTCGCCGCCGCGGCGGCGGAAGCGGAATTTGCAGGACGAGCCGAGCGACAGGCCGAGGATTTTGTCGAAATGCGGCTTGTCGCGATGCCAGCCGATGCCGACGCCGGCGTCGTATTCGGTGCAGAGCACTTGCCGCACGCTGCCGGCGGCAAGCCCCGCCCATGCCTCGACCTGCCGTGCGGCGGGGACGACCCAGTCCGGGATCGGCTCGGCCTCGGCCAGCCGCTGCAATGTGTAGTCATAGCGATAGCCGAAGGACGCCACCCGGCGGTTGCCCTCGAAGGCGCCGAACTGGAAGCGCTGGAGCGGCAATGCTGCGATGCGGCCGATGAGCGCCTGCTCGGCGGCGGCCTCGACGAAGTCATCGGTGTAGCGAAGGCCGGCAGGCCCTGCTTGCGGATCGGCGAACAAACCAAGCTGCGTCATTCCTCGCATTTCCGTGATGGAACCTAATGGTGGCTGATGCGACTTACATATGACGCGGAAAGTAACGTGCGAGGCTGTCATGGCAGAGAAGCATACCGCCGATCCGGCAGAGATCATGCGGGCGACCGGTCATCCTGAGCTGGAATACGCCGCCGGCTGGACCATCGCCGGTCTGGTCACGATCGGCACCATCGTCGCCGCCTGGGTGTTCGCGATCTAGCCCATTGGAAACTGGAGCTCGAATGCCGCGCCGTCCTCGGTCGGCTTGAGCCTGATCGAGCCGCCATGGCTCGCCATCACCGCGCGCGCGATCGCGAGCCCCATCCCGGTGCCGCCCTGGTCGCGGCGGGTGGTGAAGAACGCGTCGAAGATCCTGTCGCGGTTCGGCGCCGAGATCGGATCGCCGTCATTGCTCACGGTCAGACGCAGGGTCGTGCGCTCGTCGATCGCCTCCAGCCTGATTGTCCCGGCGTTGTGCCGCATCGCATTGTCCGCGAGGTGCGACAGCACGATCAGCGCCTTCTCAGCCGACATGCCGATCATCAGGTCAAGGCTGCCGCTGGCCTCGATTGAGCTCGCTGGAAACCGGCTCCTGAGGTCGGCAATCACGGGCGCCAATTCGGTGCGCTCGTTTTGCGGCAGGCTTTCGGCACGCGCGAGTTCGCGCAGCCGCTGCGCCATCGCTTCCAGCCGCTTTGTGTCGGACAGGATATTGGCGATGAACGTCTCCTGCTCGGTGGGCGTCAGGCTACCCGCTTTGCCCTGAACCGAATCCTGCAACAGCTCGGCGGCGCCCTTGATCGAGGTCAGCGGCGATTTCAGTTCGTGGGTGAGGTGGGCCGAGAAGGTCGCGATATAGTCCGAGCGCCTTGCGAGCTGCTCGGCCATGCCGAGAAAGCTGTGCGAGAGTTGCGCGAACTCGCGTGTGCCGTAATGTCGGAGCGGCCTGAACGCCTCGCGGTCGCCGCGGCCTATTCTGGTGGCGCGATCGATCAGCTCGCGCATCGGCAGCGTGATGGTGCGCGAGAATACGAGGCCGATCGCGATGGTGCCGAGAATCACGGCAAGCCCCGCCAGCACGAACTTGGCCCGCTCCTGGTAGAGATGGTCGAAGATGTTGCTTGGGGTCCGCGTCGTGTAGATCACCCCCGCGACGCGGTTGTTGACGATGACAGGCATCGCCGAAAACACGTGGACGCCGAGGCCGCGGCTGAAGGAATAGATCGACGGCGGCGGCTTGTCCGGCACGCGGTTGCGCAAGGTGGCGCGGTATTGGCCGTGCAGCGCGTCGGCGACCTCCTCGATATGGGCGAGCGATTGCCCGACCTCCTGCCGCCCGGCGATCACCACGCCTTGGGGATCGAGGATGCGAAAGCCCGCCAGCGTCACCTTCTGGGTCTCGCGGATGATCGGCGTCAGTTTTGCGCCGATCTCGACATAGGCGGGTTGCGCCGGCTGGGCCGCCGCCAGCGCCTCGGGTCGCCGCCGCAGCAGGTCGTTGGCGGTGAGATCGAGCGCGGGGCGGATCGGGGTGACCTGGTCGCCGGGGTCGGGCAGCACGTTCGGTGGCACCTCGGCGCCGAGCGTGAGGCCGCTGTCGAGCCGCGCCGTGACCTCCTGCGCATAGATCGTCGCGAGCACGCGGCTCTGCGCGATCAGCTCGGCCTGGGTCTGGCGGATCAGCTGGTTGTCGTAGAGACGGAAGAAGAACAGGCCGACCAGCGGCAGCACGCCGACGGTCGCCAGCACCGTGAAGATCACGAGGGTAAGCGACGGCCGCCATTTGTCTGGCGCCGCGCTCATGCGTCCTTCTCGCAGCGGCCGAGCTTGAAGCCGACGCCGTGGATGGTCTCGATGACATTGTCGCAGGCTAGCGCCGCGAGCTTGGCGCGGATGTTGCGAATGTGGCTGTCGATGGTGCGGTCGGAGACCTGGATGTTGAGCTGATAGGCGGCCCGCATCAGCTGCTCGCGGTTGAACACTGAGGTCGGCCGAGTCAGGAACGCGCGCAAAATGCCGAACTCGATCGCGGTCAGCTTCAGCGGCGTGCTGGCGAAGGACGCGACATGCTGCTCGGGATCGACCAGAAGGCCGCCTTGCGCGAGGGCCGACGGCCCCGCCTTGGCCTCGCCATTGCGGGGGCCGAGACGGCGCAGGATGACGTTGACCCGCGCCACCAGCTCGCGCGGGCTGAACGGTTTCGTCACGTAGTCGTCGCCGCCGATCTCGAGGCCGAGGATGCGGTCGATCTCCTCGTCGCGCGCCGACAGGAACAGGATCGGCACGTCGGAGCCTTTGCGCACCTCGCGGCAGACGTCGAGGCCGTCGAACTCGGGCATGCCGATGTCGAGTACGATCAGGTCGGGCTTGTCGGCGGCAAAGCGGCTCAGCGCCTCCTTGCCGTCGCGCGCCTCGATCACGTCCATGCCGGCTTTCTTCAAGGCAACGCGGATGACCTCGCGGATGTGACCCTCGTCGTCGACGATGAGAATGCGGTGCGCCAAGAATCTCTCCGCTGCCTCGTTAGCCCGTCGGCCGAGCTTTCGCCAGCGCGTCCAGCCTGCGCTGGAGTCGCCAATTCCGGAAGCCCCAGCTCCGCCAGGCCAGATCCTGAAGCTGGACTTCTACAAGCCGATCGCGCCGCGACACAAGGCAGTTGTCGTCCGACCGATGAGCGATGACCTTGTCGAGGGCAGGCAGCGCCTGCGGTCCAAGTGTGAAGAGGTAGTTGGCATCGATGTGCAAGCCCTTACCCGACATTTCGTTGCTGTGGCTCAGATTATAGTCGGCGATGAACGCATCGAAGTTCACCAGCGAGCAGCCATACAGCGTGATCGTTAACGCGATCAGATTGGCGCCGACGAGCCATTGGTTTGACCTGTCGAGCACGATGCGGGCGACGATCAGGATCAGTCCGAGCGCCACCAGCCCCATCCAGATGAAGGCCGCGATGCGCCAATAGGTCAGCATGTAGATGTCGACGTACAGATCGAGGCGAAGGATGGAGGAGGCGACGAGAAGAACGTTCTGCCCCACCCAGAGATAAACCAGCGGCCGCATGATCTTCGATTTCTCCGCCGGCCCGCCCGGACGCATCGCGACCAGCACAAAGGCGGCGGCAAGCAGCGCGGTGGCGATCAGCGGGTAGGCGCCGCGATGGGCGTAGGCCGCATAAGTCATGTTGGCCGGCAGCGCGACATGGCCCCAGAGGTAGATGCCGTCGAGAATGGACTGTGCCGCGAACAGCAGATTGAACAGGATCAGCGAGCGCAGGATGGTGGAGGGCCCAGGAACTCAGCCGAGACTTGGGACGGCAGTGGCGGCGGCACGGGGCCATCGACGATCGTCGTTGTGGCAATCGTCTTGCGCCGCCAGCGCACATGGATGAACGGCCAGACCAGCGCCAGCATCATGGTCCAGAACAGCACGCGCGGGATGCTGACATAGTCGAGGATGAGCTTTGGATTGAGCAGAGACACCCACTGCTCGATCACCGGATTGGCGGCCGCGAACAGCGCGACGAAGACGGTGCTCAGCACAGCAGGCATCAGCCAGAGTGCGATGCCGCGGGTGAACCCCGACATGCTGAAGATATGCAGCGCGTCGAGGAAGAACCTGAAGGGCCCGAGCAGGAAGAGGTTGCGCAGCGCGCGGGCACGTTCAGGGAGCCCGGTCGTTTCCGGATTGGTCGCGAGCAGGAGCGCAATCATTAGTGACGCGAGCAGGATCAGGAAGGACAGCGTGTTGACCTCCTCGATGGCCGGGACGAGGCCGGCGACGAGAATACTCCCGCCGATCGTGGCGCGCCGCAAATCCAGGGTCGTATGATTGAAGAGCGCCGATACCAAAGCCGTCGCGATCGCAAAGAGCGTCAGCGATAGCCCGATCCGCTGGCCGTAGAACAGCCAGTCGGCGAGCGCGGCGAGAACCAGCGCGAGGCCGACTTTGGGCGGAATCGAGGAAGGCCTGATCGGCTGGAGGTCCGAGGTGATCGTCGTAGCCAGGCTCGTCATGTCCGGAAGACCTTTCGTGATGGGCGGCATCACGAAGTTTGAACGTCGTTTGTGCAGAAGGCGGGATCGTCGTCTGCACGATTTCAGGAGTCTTTTGCAGATTATGTGCAGGCGCGCTTTTGGTCCTTACGCGGCGCGAATCGCTTTGATAGGTGCGATGCGTTCATCACCTTGGGCGTGACGCATCATGCAATTCCTCAATCGCATCGGTCTCATCCTGCTCTGGTTGGCCGCGCCTCTCGTCGCATTTGCGGCCGCGAACAAGAACGATCCTTATCTGCTCGTGCTGCGCGGCGCTGGAAACATCGCGCTTGTCGTCACAAGCATCGTGATCGTCATCGTGCTGCTGCGCAGGGGGCGCTGGCGCACAATCGCCGGCAGGCTCCTCGTCATGCTCTGGTGCGTACCGCCGCTCCTGATGTCGGCGGCGCACCTGAAATTCGAACTGCGCAAGTACGATGTTCTTGCCGCCAGTGCGGCCGAGGCGCGTCAGCTCGGACCTCACTTCATGGTCGGTTATTCCTCCTTCCCGGAGATCGCGCGCCTTGCCGAGCAAGGATTGATCGGCGGCATCTACGTCACCCGGCACAACATCCGGGGTCGGACCGTGGAGGCGCTGCGTGCCGAGATCGCGGCGCTCCAGGACAAGCGGCGAGCCGCCGGCCTGCCGGCGCTGGTCGTCGCCGCGGACCAGGAGGGCGGCATCGTCGGGCATCTTGCGCCGCCGTTGACGAAGCTGCCGGCGCTGGCGACGCTTGCCGGGCTTGCCCCCGATGACCAGCAGGTCAAAGCGGCAGGGTTCGGCCGCATCCACGGACGTGAACTCGCCGGGCTCGGCGTCAACCTCAATCTTGCACCAGTGCTCGATCTCAAACCGGCGGTCCGGCGCAATCGCCTCGACTTTCACACACTGATCGGTCAGCGCGCGATTGCGACCGATCCGGCCGTCGTCGGCGCGATCGCGAGCGCTTATGTGCGTGGGCTGGAAGAATCCGGCGTCGGTGCCACGCTCAAGCATTTTCCCGGCATCGGCCGCGTTCGCACCGACACGCATCATTTCAGCGCCAATCTCGACACGCCGGTGAAGGAGTTGGAAGCAACCGACTGGCTTCCGTTCCGCGAGGTGCTGTCGCATTCGCGCAGCGCGCTCATGGTCGGGCACGTCACGCTCACGGCCGTCGATCCCGATCGGGCCGCCTCGCATTCGAAGCGTGTCGTCGAGGGGATTATTCGCGACAAATGGGGCTACCAGGGCGTTGTCATGACCGACGATCTCGTGATGGGCGCCATCTACCAGCATAACGTCTGTCAGGCCGTGGTCGAGGCGATCAACGCGGGCGTCGATCTGCTGCTGGTCGCCTATGACGGCGCGCAATTCTACCGGGTTTTTGCTTGCGCCCTGGATGGATCGCGGCAGGGCAAGCTCGATATGGCGATGCTGCGCGCGAGCGAGGTGCGGCTGGAGCGGAGCTTTCCGACCGAGCAGGCGCGGGCCGCCTCACGCACAGTCAGCGTCGCCCGCCACAATTAGCCCTTCGCGAACTGCCGGTAGTCAGGCTCGCGATGAAACCAGAACTCGTAGCCGGTGATGGCCTTCTGCATGGCGACGTCGTGGATCGGCTGGTTGAGCGGAATGACGGGAACATCGCGCATGCAGAGCGCGATAAAGTCCTTCACGGCCTTGTCGTACTCGGTAGCATCCGTGGTGAATCGAGCCTTGTCGATCAGCGCGTCCATCTCCTTGTTCTGGTAGGAGGAGATGTTGAAGATCGAGTTGTTGCCGTGGAAATTCCAGTAGAAGTAATATTCGGGATAGTCGAGCCAGCCGCTGAAGCGGTTGAGCGCCAGAGGCAGCTCTTTCTTGTTCAGCGTCGTGCGCCAGTTCGCGCCGGGGATCTTCTCGATCGCCGCCTTGATGCCGATCTTGGCGAGACTTTCCTGGATCAGGATCGCGGTCGGCTCGCCGACCGTGGCGGTGCCGGTGTCGAGCGACAACGTTGTCTCCAAGCCGCTTTCGAATCCCGCCTCCTTCATCAACGCTTTGGCCTTGTCGAGATCGGTGACGTAGGGAAACGCCTGCGGCCAGACCGGCTTTGAGACGTCTGCTGCTCCGCCATACATGGGAACGGCACGCCCGAAGAACGCGCTGTTCTGGATCTGCTCATACGGCATCGCCCAGGCGACGGCTTGGCGCAGCTTCACATTGTCGAACGGCGGCTTTGCCGTGTTGAGCGCGACGGACCAGAGCGCGTTCGGGATCGGCACGCCCGAAACCTTGACCTTACCCTCCTTGATGATCTGCTCGAAGTCACGCGGTGCAAAGCCGCTGGAAATGTCCGCATCACCCCGCTCCAGCATGGCGCGGCGGGTGCCGGCGGAAGGGACGTCGCGCGCGATCACGCGCCGGAGCTTCGGGAGAGGTCCGCTCTTCCAATCGTCGAAGCGCGCCAGCACGGTCTCGCTGCCCGGTTTCCAGCTTTCGATCCTGTAAGCGCCGCCGCCGGCCTCGTTGTTCCTGAGCCACGCCAGTGCCCACGGGTCTTCCGCCGTCGCGTTCTTTTTCGCAAGCTCCGAGTTGATGATGAAGGGCACGACCACCGCGACGTTGAACAGCAGCATCTTGTCCTTGCGCACATAGTCGATGCGGAAGGTGTGATCGTCGACCACGACAAACTGCTCGGGTTTTTCCAGCGATCCCGCCGACATCTGGAAGGTCGGAAAGCCGCCGACCTTCACCGCGCGGTCGAACGACCATTTGACGTCTTTCGCGGTGACCGCCGTGCCGTCGTGGAATTTCGCGTCCTTTCGCAATTTGAAAGTGCAGGACATGCCGTCGGCCGCAACCTCGAAGCTCTCGGCGAGTTCAGGCGCGAGCGTTTCGCGGTCATAGGACAGCATGCCGTCGGGGAGCGTCTTGGAGGCGTAGCTCAGCAGGCGATCGTAGCAATTCCAGGACAGCCCGTTCACGGTTTGGTTGGAGCCGACGCCCTGCATGTCGAGCGAGTTCGGCCCGAGTTCCTGCACCACCAGCAGCGTCTCGCTGCGCCCTTGCGCCGTGGCAAAGCGCGGAGCGAGGGCGGTCATTCCGGCGAGGCCGAGGCCGCCGAGCACGCCGCGACGGTTTAGTTCGCATGATGATGCGCTCATGGGTGCCCCACTCTTGAGAAATTTGCACCATAAAGAGGCAAGGCGCATGCCATCGGCCGCGCTTCACGGCGTCGCATCCCGTGCGGATCTCAGTCCTACGGCGTCACCGCTCCGCGGCGCACGGCGCGCGGGGCGGTCAGCTCTTTCCAAGTGGAATTGGCGACATGCACCGGCGAGAACGCCGGGCGCTCGACATAATGGCCGTCACCGGCCTCGGCGCGCAGATCGCCATCCTTCCAGACGATTCGGCCGCGCGACAGCGTCGCCGCCGGTCCGCCGGTGCAGGAAAAGCCCTCGAACACGTTGTAGTCGATCCGGCTCATCTGCCGCTTCGCGCTGATGGTCCTGCTCGCCTTGGGGTCCCAAACCACGACATCCGCGTCCGATCCGACGGCGACCGCGCCTTTGCGCGGATAGATGTTGAGGATGCGGGCGATGTTCGCCGAGGTCACCGCGACGAACTCTTCCTTGGTCAGCCGTCCTGTTGCAACGCCCGCTGTCCACAGCAGCGCAAGACGATCTTCGAGGCCGCCGGTGCCGTTCGGGATCTTTCTGAAATCGCCGAGCCCGAATCGTTTCTGCTCGGTAGTGAAGGCGCAGTGGTCGGTCGCGACCACTTGCAGCGAGCCGGCTTGGAGACCGGCCCAAAGACTATCCTGATGCGACCTGTCGCGGAACGGCGGCGACATCACGCGCTGCGCGGAATGATCCCAATCCTTGTTCTGATATTCACCGGCGTCCAGCAGCAAGTGCTGGATCAGCGGCTCGCCATAGACGCGCTTGCCAGCTGCGCGTGCCCGCGCGATCGCCTCATGCGCTTCGCGGCAGCTCGTGTGTACGATGTAGACTGGCGTCCCCGTCATGTCGGCGATCATGATGGCGCGGTTGGTGGCTTCGCCCTCGACCTCCGGTGGCCGTGAATACGCGTGTCCCTCTGGCCCGGTGACACCGCGCGCGATCAGCGCCTCCTGCATCAGGGCGACGACGTCGCCGTTCTCCGCATGCACGACGGGCATGGCGCCGAGATGGGCGCAGCGGGCGAACGAGTTGTAGAGCTCGTCGTCGTTCACCATCAGCGCGCCCTTGTAGGCCATGAAGTGCTTGAAGGTGTTGATGCCGTAGGTTTTGACCACGGTCTCCATCTCGTCATGGATCTGCTTCGACCAGGATGTTACGGCCATGTGGAAGCCGTAGTCGGAGGCCGCCTTCTCGGATTTGTGCCGCCACTCCTGATAGGCCGCGAGCATCGACTGGCCGGGATCGGGCAGACAGAAATCCACCACCATGGTGGTGCCACCGGCCAGCGCCGCCTTAGTCCCTGATTCGAAATCGTCCGCGGTGACAGTGCCCATGAACGGCATTTCGAGATGGGTGTGCGGATCGATGCCGCCCGGGATGACGTAGGCGCCGCCGGCATCGATGATCTCGCTGCCGGTGGGCGCGTCGAGCGATTGCCCGACCGCGACGACGGTCGCGCCGTCGATTAGCACGTCCGCGCGGCGCGAATGATCATGATTGACGACGGTGCCGCCGCGGATGAGGAGGGGCATTGGATGCTCCGGAGAGGGAAGTGGACCTCGCGAAGCTAAGCGCGCTGCATGGGATGTGACAGGTGAAATTTTAGCCAGTCGCCGCCGACAGTTGAGCTGTGCGCTCTCAGCCTCTACGCCGCCCGCGCGATCAGCCCGTCGATCATCGCGCGCACCAAGCCCGCGATTTCCGCCCGAAGCGCCGGTAGCGGTACCGCGACCAGCTTCTGCTCCAGCCCCAGCGCCACCATGCCATGCACCGCCGAGAACAGGCTGCGCGCAGTGATGCCGAGCTCCTCCCGACCGCGTTTTGGAAACAGCGCGGCCAGCGGCTCGTGGACGTGGCGGAACAGCTGCATCTGGTCGTCGATGGACCAATCAGGAAGGGGCTTGTCGGCGTCCATGCGGTGCTCGAACAGAGCGCGCCACAGTTCGAGATTTTCCGCGGCGAAATCGCAATAGGCGAGGGCGATGCGGACCAGCCTCCCCTGCGGCGACGGCTCGCCCGCGCTTTCCGCCGTGCTCAGGGCCTGGTCGAGCCGAAGCAAAGTGCGCGAGCCCACGCGCAGGATCAGCTCGTCCACATCGGCGACGAGATTGTAGACCGCGCCGTTGGCGCAGCCGATCTCGCGGGCGAGATCGCGGGTTTTCAGGCCCGCCAATCCCTTCTCGGCGATCATTCGTTCCGCCGCCAAGATCAGATCGGATCGAAGTTTCTCTCTGCGTCCCAATGCCTTAGCCATTTGCAATCAAATTTCTGAGCGCTGCTCAATACATTTCTTGAACGAAGTTCAAGTTTCTTGCTACAAACAAAACGTGAGCAGCGCTCATAACAGGGAGCCAACAATGTTCAAGACCGTAGTGACACTTTTCCGCGGCAGCGTGGCCGCCGCCGGCGAGGAGCTGGAAGACCGGACGGCCCTTCTGATCCTCGATCAACAGATGCGCGACGCGGCAGCCGCCCTCGAGCGTGGCAAACGGACCCTGGCGCTGGCGATCGCGCAGGACCAGCAAGAAGGTCGCAAGCTCGAGGCGACCGTCGCCCGCATCGCCGATCTCGAGACGCGCGCGGTTGCGGCGCTCGACGGCGGCCGCGAGGATCTCGCCAACGATGCCGCCGAAGTCATCGCAGGCCTGGAGGCCGATCGCGATGCAGCGCTGACGGCACGCGCCTTGTTCGCAACCGAGATTGCGCGGCTGAAGCGGCACGTCGCAAGCGCGCAAGCCCGCATCACCGAGCTCGACCGCGGCCGCCGCGTCGCCCGTGCCTCGGAAGCGGTGCGCTCGCTTCGCCGCAGCGGCATCGAGGCGGCACGCCCCTACGAATCCACGCTGCCGGAGGCGGAGAGCACTTTGAGGCGTCTTCGTGAGCGGCAGATGGAAGCCCAGGCCGCTGACGACGCGCTGGTCGAGCTCGACGCGGCCACCGGCCCGCGCGCCACCGCCGAAAAACTCGCCGAGCAGGGTTTTGGCCCCCGGCTCAAGACGACCGCAGACGACGTGCTGGCGCGGTTGAAGTCCAAGCGCACGCCGACTGTCTGATCCCGAACCCATCGTCATTCGAACCAACAGGAGACCATCATGAACCAGAATGGCCAGCCCCACAGCGGCGCCTGGGTGACCTTCACTTACGTGTCCTTCGCAGCCTCCGCCTTTCTCGTCGCCATCGGCATCTTCTTCCTGCCGATCGATTTCTGGATGAAGGGCTATCTCACCATGGGTGTTGTGATGCTGATCCAGACCTGCGTCACCCTGACCAAGACCATCCGCGACAATCACGAAAGCAGCCGGATGGTAAACCGCATCGAGGATGCCAAGGCGGAACGTCTGCTGATGGAAGTCTCCAAAGCCGCTTGACGGGCATAGACAATCCGCAAGGAAGCAGCGGAGCAATGCGCTCCGCGGCTTCGGCGCCGGAACGCATGTCGCCACACCTCATATCGCGCCTGCGAAATGCAACAGAGCCATGACGATCGCGCGGGCGTGCGCTCTTGCGCAACCGCACGGGCAGGGGCAGTCTTCACAGGCGGCGCACAAGAACGCCGCCAATAAGATGTGCTTACAAGATCTCGGCGAGGAACCTCATGGCAGCGACGCGGATCGACTGCGACATCCACCCGGCGGTTGGTGGCACGCGCACGACGCTACTGCCCTATCTCAGCGATCACTGGAAAGAGCAGGTCGTGAGCCGCGCCATCGACGGGCTCGATCTCACCTCCTATCCGCCCAGCATGCCGCTAAGCGGCCGCGCCGACTGGCGTCCGGCGAACGGCACAAAGCCCGGTTCCGATCTCGCGATGGTGCAGAAGGGCGCGTTCGAGCAGTTGGGTGCCAGTCACGCGATCATCAACGTGCTCTATGGCGCGCAGGCCGTGTTCGACCCCTACATGGCGGCCGACTTCTGCAAGGCGATCAACGACTGGATCGCCACTGAGTGGCTGTCGCGCGATCCGCGCTTGCGTGCCTCGATCGTGGTGCCGATGCAGGACCCGGATCTGGCGCTCGAGGAGATCGAGCGCCGCGCCGGCGATCACCGCTTCGTCTCTATCCTCGTGCTGGCGCAGGGCGAGACGCTCTTGGGACGGCGGCATTTCTGGCCGGTCTATCGGCTCGCGGAAAAGTACAAGCTGCCGCTCGCGATCCACGCCGGCACGCAATATCGGCAGGCGCCGAGCTCGGCCGGATGGCCGTCGCACCGCTACGAATATTACTTCGTCGAGGCACAGGCATTTCAGGCGCAGATCTTGAGCCTGATCTATGAGGGCGTGTTCGGCAAGTTTCCGAATCTCAAAGTCGTGCTGATGGAATCCGGCGTGAGCTGGCTGCCGGCCTTCATGTGGCGAGCCAACAAGACCTGGCGCGGGGTGCGCGTCGAGGTGCCCTGGGTCGAGCGCGAGCCGGCTGCGATTATTCGCGACAATTTTCGCGTCACCATGCAGCCGTTCGATGCGCCGGGTGACGTCAGAAGCGTTGAGGAGATCATCGACCAGATCGGTTCTGAGAAGATGTTCCTGTTCGCGTCCGACTATCCGCATTGGCAGTTCGACGGCGACGATCCGATCCCGCCGAACCTGCCGAACAGCATCATCTCGAAGATGTGCGTGGACAACCCGCTGGAGACGTTTCCGCGGCTGTCGCTCGCTAACTGACCTTGGAGGTTTGCATGAGTGAGGTCATCGACCGCCCGCTGCGGGAAGACGAGAAGCCCGCCGCTTCGCGGCTGCGCATCGTCGATTGCGACGTCCATCCGAGTCTGCATTCGTTCGACGATCTCAACGAGTTCCTGCCAAAGCGCTGGCAGCAGCATCTGAAGGAATATGGCAGCCATTTGCGCACGCCCTATCTGTTCACCACGCCCTATCCGCGCTCTTCGCCGCTGATCGCGCGCCGCGATGCGTGGCCGCCGACGGGCGGGCCGCCCGGTTCGGATCTCGCCTTCATGCAGAAGCAGCATCTCGATCCGCTCGACGTCGAGTTCGGGATTTTGCAGGTGCTCGATCTCTTCATCTTCTCGCAGCAGAACCTCGAATTCGGCGCCGCAATCCAGCGTGCCATCAACGATTGGCAGCTGGCGTTCTGGTCGCATCGCGACCCGCGCCTGAAGGCTTCGATCCTGGTCGGGCAGGACGGTGTTGATCTCGCCATCGCCGAGATCGAACGCTGCGCGAAAATCGGCGAATACGTCCAGATCAACGTCTCGCCGCGCGCCAACGAGCCGCTGGGCCGTCGCCGCTACTGGCCGATCTACGAGCGTGCCCAGGAACTAGGTCTGCCGCTCGGCATCCATGTCGGCGGCTATGGCGGGCATGCGCCGACCGGTGGCGGCTGGCCGTCCTATTACGTCGAGGAACACCAGTCCAACGCGCACACCATTGCGGCGCAGCTTGCCAGTCTCGTGATCGAGGGTGTGCCGGAGCGTTTTCCGAAATTGAAGTTTGTCTTCATCGAGGGCGGCTTCGGTTGGATTCCGTCCGCGGTGTGGCGAATGGACCAGCATTTCGAGCGCTTCCGCAGCGAGGTGCCGCATCTCAAGCGCAAGCCGTCGGAATATGTCCGCGGGCATTTCTGGTTCACGACGCAACCGATCGACGAGCCTGACGAAGCCCGGCACCTGCGCTCTCTGATCGAATGGGTTGGCATCGATCGTCTCCTGTTCTCGTCGGACTATCCGCACTGGGATTTCGACGATCCGCGCTTCGCCTTCAAGACGCCGCTGACGGAGGCCGAGCGAAAGAAGATCTTCAGCACCAATGCCCGCGCGGTCTACAAGTTCTGAGAAGGTCTGCACGGTATGGCCCGTCACATCGTCGCGTCCACCTCGGAGATCCCACCCGGTGGCAACAAGGTGGTCGATGTCGCCGGCCGCGACATCGTCGTGTTCCACGTCAATGGCGAGTTCTTCGCGCTGCTGAACCGCTGCCCGCACGAAGGCGCGCCGCTGGAGAAAGCGGCGTGCGTGGCGCGGCTGACCTCGCCCGAGCCCGGCATCTATCAGCGCTCGCGCGTCGGCGAGATGCTGCGCTGTCCCTGGCACGGCTGGGAGTTCGACATGCGCAACGGCCAGTCGTGGTTCGATCCGAAGCGCGTCAAGATAAGGTCATATCCGGTCGCTGTGGAGCGCGGCGAGGAACTCCAGAAAGGCCCGTATGTTGCCGAGACCTTTCCGGTGCATGTCGAGGACAGCTACGTGATTGTGGAGGTCTGAGCAGCCGTTTCGGATTGTGATTTTGCCGCAGGTGGGATAAGCCTCGCCCGCATTTATGGCGGAGACGAGCTTTGTCGAAACAATCCCTGCGTGAGGAGGCCGAGCGCCTGATCCGCGAATCGATGGAAAAGAAAACCGTCGTCGTCAAGCAGGGTGATACCCGCATCGAGGCCGTCTGCGGTAAATGCGGCGCCCCGAACCGTGTGCAGGCGCCAAAGGGCCAGACCCGCATCAAGTTCGCCTGCAAGAATTGCGGGCATCAGCAAGAGACGCTGTAGAGCGCCCCCTGTGTAAACCCTCATCCTGAGGAGCCCGCCGGAAGCGGGCGTCTCGAAGGATCGAGGCCCAACCGGGCCTGCATCGTTCGAGACGCGCGTTCCGCGCTCCTCACCATGAGGATCAAACAGCCTAATTCCCCTTCACGAACTTCGCGAATGCATCCGCATGGTCCGGATGCCAGCGTGACAGCGGCGGGCGGTTCGCCACGATGTCACCGGCGGCCCACAGCATGCGCTTTTCGTCGAGCGCGCGCGGGACGTCGTTGTCGGGGCAGAGGATGTAGAAATCGCCGGCCTCCAGCTGCGCCAACATGAAATCCACGGTCTGCTCGGCCGTCCAGGCGCCGGCCGGCTTCTCCGTCCGGCCTTTCGCGGTAAGGTTCGTGAAGACGAAGCCGGGAATCAGCAGATGCGCGGTGATGCGGCAACCCGCAGTGTTGCGCAGCTCGTGCTGGAGCGCTTCCGTAAAAGCCTTCACGCCGGCCTTGGAGACGTTGTAGGCGGGATCGCCGGGCGGGGTGGTGATGCCCTGCTTCGAGCCGGTGTTGATGATGAGCCCCGCCCTGCCGCGCGCGATCATGTTGGGCGCGAAGATGCGCGAGCCAGTGATGATGCCCCACATGTTGACGCCGATAATGCGCCGCCAATTGTCGGGTTCGCCGAACAACGTGCTGCCGGGCTGGATGCCCGCATTGTTCATGAGGATGTCGGTGCCGCCGAAGCGCTCGCGCACGGCGCGCTCGAGTTCCGCCACGCTCTCGGCCTTGCTGACGTCGATCGCGAAGGGCATCACATGTGTGGCGGACGTCAGGGATGAGAGTCTTGTTGCGGCGTCCGCCAGCCGCGTCTGATCCACATCGGCGATACACACTTTCATGCCGTTCCGCGCGAAGGCTGCGGCGGCGGCGAATCCGATGCCGGACGCACCGCCGGTGATCACGGCTACATTGTCTTTGACGATCGCGGGATGCGGCATGGTTCGGTCTCCGGGGGAGGGGCTCGGTCGTGCCATAACACGACACTTGCGCGACCCTGCACAAGTCGGCATGGGAGGTCTTCGTTCCGCACCGACTTTGCGCCTCTCCTTTACGCCTGTCCGGCACCGCAGTATTCTATCGACCTAACGATCCCGCCCAGATCGAACCAATCAATCATTGACAGGGAGTTCAGCCATGGCTGTGTCGCAGGCTATTCCAATCACGCGCCACCCGTTCGCCAACGGGTCCTACAAGCAGATGCTGATCGACGGGAAGTGGGTCGATGCTGCCTCCGGCAAGCGCTTCGAGACCCATAACCCCGCGACCGGCGAACTGCTCGCAACCGTTGCCGAGGGCGACAAGGAAGATATCGACCGTGCGGTCGCTGCCGCTCGCCGCGCTTTCGAAGGGCCCTGGAGCAAGGTCAAGCCGTTCGAGCGGCAGAACCTGCTGCTGAAGCTTGCCGACCTCGTCGAGAAGAATTTCGACGAATTGTCGCAGCTCGACACGCTCGACATGGGCGCGCCGCTCAGCCGTACCCGCGCCTATCGTCTGCGCGCCGTCGGCATGTTGCGCTATTATGCCGGCCAGACCACAGCGATCCATGGCGAGACCATCGAGAACTCGCTGCCCGGCGAAATCTTCTCCTACACACTGAAGGAGCCGATCGGCGTCGTCGGCGCCATCATTCCCTGGAATGGTCCGCTGACCGCGACGATCTGGAAGATCGGCCCGGCGATCGCGACCGGCTGCACCGTCGTGCTCAAGCCCGCCGAAGAAGCGCCGCTGACGTCGCTGCGCATCGCCGAGCTCGCGATGGAAGCGGGCGTCCCGCCCGGCGTCATCAATGTCGTGCCTGGCTTTGGCGAGACCGCGGGCGCGGCGCTTGCCGCACATCACGACGTCGACAAGGTTGCCTTCACCGGCTCGCATGTCACGGGCCAGTCGATCATTCGCGCCTCGGCCGGCAACCTCAAGCGTGTCTCGCTCGAGCTCGGCGGCAAGTCGCCGGACATCGTGTTCGCGGACGCCGATCTCGATGCCGCCGTGCCGGGCGCCGCGATGGCGGTGTTCGCCAATTCGGGGCAAATCTGCAGCGCCGGCACCCGGCTGTTCGTCGAGCAGTCGATCTACGAGGAGTTCGTCGGCCGCGTCGCCGAGTTCGGCAAGAAGCTGCAAGTGGGCAACGGTCTCGACCCCAACACCCAGATCGGACCGCTGGTGTCCGAGCAGCAGCTCGAGCGCGTCACCAGCTATCTCGACATCGGCCAGAAGGAAGGCGCCAAGGCGCTCGCCGGCGGTGGCCGCGTCACCGAAGGCGCGCTTTCAAAAGGCTTCTTCGTCTCGCCGACGGTGTTCGCGGGCGTCCAGGACAATATGCGGATCGCGCAGGAGGAGATCTTTGGACCCGTCATCTCCGCGATCGCATTCAAGGACATGGACGAGCTGGTCAAGCGCGCCAACGCCACCACGTTCGGTCTTGGCTCGGGCCTGTGGACACGGGACGTCAGCAAGGCGCATGCGGTTGCGAAGCGCCTGCGCGCCGGCTCGGTGTGGGTGAATTGCTACCAGGCGATGGACCCTGCAGTCCCCTTCGGCGGCTACAAGATGAGCGGCTACGGCCGCGAATCCGGCAAGCAGCACGTCGAGGAATATCTCAACGTGAAGGCGGTGTGGATCAAGACGGGCTGAGGCCTGTTCTCTTCGCGGATTCCGTGGCAGGGAATATCTGCTTTTGTGGGGGCGGCGCCTTTTCGGGTGGCCGCCCCCTCGCTATATGACGCGCATCCTTCCTTAGCCATTCTGGAACCAGCATGAAATTCGAGGCGTTGTTTCAACCGTTGCAGGTCGGTCCGTACAAGCTCGCGCATCGCGTCGCGATGGCGCCATTGACGCGCATGCGGGCCGAGCGCGAGAGCTTTTCGCCGCGGCCGCTCAACGCCGAATATTACGGTCAGCGCGCCACTCAAGGCGGCCTGATCATCGCCGAGGCCTCGCCCGTGCTCTCGCACGGCCGCGGCAATCCGGCGACGCCTGGCATCTATTCGGAGACGCAGATCGCGGGCTGGCGCAAGGTGGTCGACACCGTGCACGCCAAGGGCGGCATCATCTTTCTCCAGCTCTGGCATGTCGGCCGCGTCTCGCATTCCTCCTTCCACGGCGGGGAGCTGCCGGTCTCGGCCTCGGCGATCCCGATCAGGGCCGAAGGCATGAAGGCAATGACCGCCGACGGCAAGATCTCCGACTACGAGACGCCGCGCGCGCTGGACACGGACGAGGTCAAGGGCATCGTCGAGGCGTTCAGGCAGGGCGCGAAGAACGCGTTGGCCGCGGGGTTCGACGGTGTCGAGATCCACGGCGCCAACGGCTATCTGCTCGAGCAATTCCTGCAATCACGCAGCAACCAGCGCACCGATCAATATGGCGGTTCGATCGAGAACCGCGCGCGGCTTCTGCTCGAAGTGACCGAGGCCGCGATCGAGGTCTGGGGCGCGGGCCGCGTCGGCGTGCGGCTGTCGCCCCACGGCATTGCCAATGATTCCGGCGAGCCCGATCCGATGCCGCTCTACACGCACGTGGTCAAGGCGCTTGACAAGCTCGGTCTAGCCTATCTGCATTTCATCGAACCGCGCTCCAGCGGCTCGGGGCGCGCAGAAGTCAATTGGCAGAACGTGCCCTCGGCGATGCTGCTGTTCCGGCCGCTCTACGGCGGCGTGCTGATGACGGCCGGTGGCTTCAGCGGCGAAACCGCGAATGCGGCGATCGCCGATGGCCACGCCGACCTCATCGCCTTCGGCCGCATCTTCATCTCCAACCCCGATCTGCCGCGGCGCCTGCAGCACGATTACCCTCTCACGCCGTATAACCGTACGACATTCTATGGTGGCGAGGAGAAGGGCTATACGGATTATCCCGTGTATGACGAACTGACGCCGGTCTGACACTGCTGTAGCCCGGATGAGCGAAGCGATATCCGGGGTCTTCACCCAAGCTCTGGTCTTCCCGGATGTCGCTTCGCTCATCCGGGCTACGGAGTTATTGTGTTGCCCCGACGGACACCACGAATTTCGTCATTGCGAGCGATGGGGGAAGTGCTATGGCCAAAGCCGCAGCCGCCGCAGGTATAGCCACCGGGCAATGCCTCTGCGGCAAGGTCACCTTCGAGATCGACGTGCCCGCACGCTGGGCCTGGCACGATCACTCCGCCGCCAGCCGTCGCGCCCACGGCGCCGCCTATGCAACCTATGTCGGAAGCTGGAAGAAGCGGTTTCGCATCACCGCAGGCAAGACGGCGCTGACCCGCTACGAGGACAAGGCAACGAAGACCGCGCGCAGCTTCTGCGCGCATTGCGGCACGCCGATCACGTACGAGCGCCCGCGCGGGCCGCATATGGTCAACATCCCCCGTGCGCTGTTCAGGGAACGCACCGGCCGCCAGCCGCTCTATCACATCGCCATCGAAGAGCTGCAGGAATGGGCCTATACCGGCGAGCCGCTGGTGCCGTTGAAAGGTTTTCCCGGTGTGGTCTGGCAGCGCTCGAAAAAGAAGAAGCGGGCGGGCGGGGAGGATCCGTTCGAGCTGGGGCGCGAGGAGATGTAGCGCCCGCCCACGCAACGCAGCCATGACTGCGCTTCCTTGCGCGCCTCCCGCGATTTCGGCCATCATGCGCCCGTCCTTGCGGCAACGTCCGCCTCTGGAGGAAGCATGAAGAACAAGATCACCGGCCGCTCCGCCTTTCTCGCGTTGCTCAAGGACGAGGGCATCACGCATCTGTTCGGCAATCCCGGCACCACCGAGCTACCGATCATGCATGCGCTGAAGGACCATCCTGATCTCACCTATGTGATGGCGATGCAGGAGAGTCTGGTGGTGGCGATCGCGGATGGCTACAGCCGCGCCTCCGGAAAGCTCGTCGCCTGCAACGTCCATGTTGCGCCCGGCCTCGGCAACGCGATGGGCTCGCTCTACAACGCCCAGTTCACGGGCACGCCGATGATCCTGACCGCGGGTCAGCAGGAGCAGGGCCACGGCCTGATGGAGCCGGTGCTGTACGGACCGCTGGTCCGCATGGCCGAGCCGCTGGTGAAATGGGCGGTCGAGGTGACGCGCCTCGAGGATCTGCCGCGCATCGTGCGCCGCGCCGCCAAAGTCGCGACCACGCCGCCGACCGGGCCGGTGTTCATTTCGTTGCCCGGCGACATCCTCAACAGCGAGGCCGGGATCGATCTCGGCCGCTCCACCCGCATTGATGCCCGCACAAGGCCATCGGATGAGGCACTAAACGCGTTCGCCGCGCGGCTGCTCAGGGCCGAGCGTCCCGTGATCGTCACCATGGACGAGGTGGTGAAGAGCGACGCGCTGAAGGAGGCCGCCGAACTCGCCGAGGTGCTCGGTGCGGCTGCCTACCAATCCTCGACGCCCTATGGCTCGCACTTCCTCTCGGAGAGCCCGAGCTTCGTCGGCACGTTGGCACGTGTCCAGAAAGTCGCGCGCGACACACTTGCGGCCTACGACCTCTTGATCGCGCTCGGCGGCGATCCCTTGCGAATGTCGGTCTACAGCGAGGTCGATGCGCTGCCGGAGGGCCTTGGCATCGTGCAGATCGGCCTCGGCGACTGGGAGATCGCCAAGAATTACGGTGCCGAGATCGCGCTGAAGGCGGATTTGAAGGAAACGCTGCGCGCGCTGATCCCGGTGCTGAAGGAGATGGGCGGCGCTGCCCTGGCGCAACGTGCGAAGCAACGTCTCGCCGAGCTTGCGCCGAAGAACTGGACCGCGCGGCGCACCGCGCTGGTCGAGCAGATCGGCAAGGCCGCGGACCGCAGCCCCATCGATCCGGACTGGCTGGTGCTGCAAATGGTGGAGGCCATGCCCGCCAATGCCATCCTCGTCGACGAAGGCCTCACCTCGAGCCGCCAGATCACGGCGCTCCGTGCGCACCGCGACCGCTTCGGCTATCACGGCCTTGCCTCGGGCGGCATTGGCTGGGGCCTGCCGGCCTCCGTCGGCGCCAGCATCGCCAATCCCGATCGCCCCGTGGTCTGCTTCTCCGGCGACGGCAGCGCGATGTATTCAATCCAGTCGCTGTGGACGGCAGCGCATCACAAGCTGCCGCTCAATGTGGTCATTGCCAACAATGGCGGCTATCGCATCATCAAGCAGCGTCTGCTCGCCTTCCATGGCGACGACAATTACGTCGGCATGGATTTTGTCGATCCGCCGGTGGATTTCGCGGGCGTGGCGAAGGCACTGGGATGCGAGGCGATCAAGGTCAGCGATCCCCGCGAGTTGAAGGCGACGCTGGCGTCGGCGTTTGGCCGGCCGGGGACGAAACTGATCGAGGTGATGGTGGACGGGAAGGTGTGAGGCAGCGTCACTTGCGGCGCTGATGCCCGCCACGTTCTCAGTCGTCATCACCCGCGAAGGCGGGTGATCCAGTATTCCAGAGGCGGCGGTGATTGAGTCGAGACGCTGCGGCGTACTGGATGCCCCGGTCAAGCCGGGGCATGACAGCGTACCTTAAGACGCTACCCCTTCCTCCCCACCCTGAACCCCGCCGCCGGATGCGGCGCCCCCAGCCTTGCACGCCCGTCACCGAACAGCTTCTCGCGCAGTGTGCCCGGCGCGTACTCCGCCTTGTACCGCCCACGGCGCGTCAGCTCCGGCACCAGCATATCGGCGATGTCCTCGAAATCGCCAGGTGAGATCGCGAAGGCGACGTTGAGACCGTCGACATCGGTCGCCTCGAACCACGCCTCGATCTTGTCCGCGACCATCTCCGGCGTGCCGACCACGACGGGGCCGGCGCCGCCGACGCCGACATGCTCGATGACGTCGCGCACGGTCCAGACGCGATCGGGATCGGCGCGGGTGACGTTATCGAGTGCGCTGCGACCGGCGTCGTTCTGGACATGACGCACCTGCTGGTCGAGCTCGTAGCCGGAGAAGTCGATTCCGGTCCATCCCGACATCAGCGCCAGCGCGCCCTCCGGGCTGATGTGGCGGCGATAGTCGGCATATTTTTCGTTCGCCTCGGCCTCCGTCCGCCCGAGGATGATCGTCATCATCGAGAACATCAGGATTTCCGCCGGATTGCGGCCGAACGCGGCGGCCTCCTGACGGATCGCCGACACGCGCGGCGCGATCACCTTGGCCGACGGTCCCGACATGAACACGCATTCGGCGTGCTGTGCTGCGAACTTCCGTCCGCGCGGCGAGGTGCCGGCCTGGTACAGCACCGGCGTGCGCTGCGGCGACGGTTCGCTGAGATGAATGGTGTTGTTGATGCGCCAGTTCGCGCCCTCGTGGTTGACGCGATGAACTTTTGAGGGATCGGTGAAGATGCCGCGCGTGCGGTCGCGCAGCACGGCGTCGTCTTCCCAGCTCCCTTCCCAGAGCTTGTAGACGACCTCCATATATTCGTCCGCGATCTCGTAGCGGTCGTCGTGCCCGATCTGCTTGTCCTTGCCGGCGCCGCGCGCGGCGCTGTCGAGATAGCCGGTGACGACATTCCAGCCGATACGTCCCTCGGTGAGATGATCGAGCGTCGACATCCGCCGCGCGAACGGATAGGGCGGCTCGAAGGAGAGATTGCTGGTGACGCCGAAGCCGAGATTCTGCGTCACCGCAGCCATTGCCGACAGCAGCAGCAGCGGATCGTTCGACGGCGACTGGGCTGCGTTGCGCAAGGCTGCGTCAGGGCTGTTGCCGTAGACGTCATACACGCCGAGCACGTCGGCCAGGAACAGCCCGTCGAAACGGCCGCGCTCCAGCGTTTTGGCAAGATCGATCCAGTAGGGCAGGCGGGTATATTCGGCAGTGCGGTCGCGCGGATGGGTCCAAAGGCCCGGTGACTGGTGCGCGACGCAATTCATCGCAAATGCATTGAGCCTGATCTGCTTGGCCATGATGGTCCCCCGGCGCCCTGTACCGGGCACTCTTCGAATGATAGAGCTGCGCCCGAACTTGGCGAAGTTCTTGCATATAGCGCGACGTTGGCAAGGCCAAAATCAGCGGCGCTGCCGCGCTTGGCAAGCCAATCTCAAGAGAGCAAGAACGAAATCCCAAGACTATCGAAGTCCCCGCCACTTTCGGAGGCCTGCCCGTATCGGGTATGCTCCTTCGTCTCGCAACCTAAAAAAGAAAATAATGACCAGAGCCGATGCCATCGCCCGCGCCCGTGACGATTTCAAATCCGGCGCGTTCCTCGCTGAACTCGACCGTCGCGTCGCCTATCGGACCGAGAGCCAGAATCCGAACCGGAGCGTCGAGCTGCGCGCCTATCTGGAACAGGAGATGGTGCCCGCTTTCGCCGCGCTCGATTTCGAAAGCCGGATGATCGAATCTCCCAGCGGCAAGGCGCCGTTCCTGTTCGCCGAACACCGCGAGAGCGAGACGGCGCCGACCGTGCTGATCTACGGCCATGGCGACGTCGTCGACGGCATGGAAGGCGAGTGGCGTGATGGCCGCGATCCCTGGCGCACCACGGTTTCGGGCACGCGTCTTTACGGTCGCGGCACCGCCGACAACAAGGGCCAGCACAGTATCAACATGGCCGCACTCCGCGCGGTGCGCGAGGCCCGCGGCGGCAAGCTCGGCTTCAACGCCAAGTTCATCCTCGAGATGGGCGAGGAGATCGGCTCGCCGGATCTCGGCAAGGTCTGCGATCTCAATCGCGATGCGCTCAAGGCCGATCTGTTCATGGCCTCCGACGGGCCGCGCCTGTCCGCCGACCGTCCGACCCTGTTCCTCGGCTGCCGTGGCGGCATCCGCATTCATCTCGATGTGAACCTTCGCGACGGCGGCCATCACTCCGGCAATTGGGGCGGCGTGCTCGCCAACCCCGCGACCATTCTGGTCAACGCGATCTCGACGCTGGTCGACGGCCACGGCCGCCTTCAGCTGGACGCGCTGAAGCCGCCGCGCCTCACCAACCAGATCCGCAGCTATCTTGCGGACGTGCAGGTGGTGCCGACCGAGGACGAGCCGGCGTTAGCCGAGAACTGGGGCGAGGAGGGTCTTTCGGCGGCCGAGCGGCTCTATGCCTGGAACACGCTCGAAGTGCTGGCGATGTCGTCGGGCAATATCGAGAAGCCGGCCAACGCCATTCCCGGCCACGCCAATGCCGTGCTGCAACTGCGTTTCGTGGTCGGCACCAAGATCGATGGGCTGATCGAGGCGGTTCGCGCGCATCTCGTCGCAAAGGGCTATCCGATGGTCGAGGTCCGGGCGGCGCAGAGCTTTGCCGCCTCGCGCACAGATTTCGACAGCCCCTGGATCACATGGGCGGCGGATTCGGTGCGCCAGACCACCGGCAAAGTGCCGGCGGTGCTGCCGAATTTCGGCGGCTCGTTGCCCAACGACGTGTTCTCCGAGAGATTGGGCCTGCCGACGATCTGGGTGCCGCACTCCTATCCCGGCTGCTCCCAGCATGCGCCCAATGAGCACATCCTGCTGCCATTGACCGAAGAGGCCTTGACGGTGATGGCCGGCCTGTTCTGGGATCTCGGGGAATTGCCAAGCGCGCTAACAAGACCGCTAACGCGCCCGCCGGCCTGAGCCGTTAACCGGAGCCGCGATCCAGCCAAAAGTCACATTCTATTCCAACCCAATTTGTGCTTGCATCCCGCCGGCATCATCCTGAAAGGGGACCAAAAAGTGAAACATTTCCGTAGCATCGGCCTCGCGCTCGCCGCGACCTTCGCTGTCAGCCAGGCCGGGGCCGAGGAGCTCACCGGCACGCTCAAGAACATCAAGGACACCGGCGCCATTACGCTCGGCTTCCGCGACTCCTCGATCCCGTTCTCCTATCTCGACGACAACCAGAAGCCCATCGGGTTCGCGATGGACATCTGCTACAAGATCGTCGACGCCGTGAAGAAGGAGCTCAAGCTCGACAAGCTCGAGGTCAAGCTCAACCCGGTGACTTCGGCGACCCGTATTCCGCTGATGGCGAACGGCACCATCGACCTCGAATGCGGTTCGACCACCAACAACGCCGAGCGCCAGAAGCAGGTCGCCTTCACCAACACCCATTATTTGACCGCCAGCCGCTACGTCTTCAAGAAGTCGAGCGGCCTGAAGTCGATCGACGATCTCAAGGGCAAGACCGTGGTCTCGACCGCCGGCACCACCAACATCAAGCAGCTCACCGAAGCCAATGTTGCGAAAGGCCTCGGCGCCAACATCATCCCGGCCAAGGACCACGCCGAATCCTTCCTGATGGTCGAGACCGATCGTGCCGTCGCCTTCGTGATGGACGACATCCTGCTCGCGAGCCTCGTAGCCGGCTCGAAGTCGCCCGACGACTACGTCATCTCCAAGGACGCGTTCTCCAAGCCTGAGCCCTACGGCATCATGCTGCGCAAGGACGACGCGCCGTTCAAGAAGGTGGTCGATGCGGCGACCGCCGCGCTCTACACCTCTGGCGAAGGCCAGAAGATCTACGACAAGTGGTTTACCCAGAAGATCCCGCCGAAGGGTCTGAATCTCAACACCCCGATCTCGGCCGAGCTGAAGAACGAGTTCGCCAAGCCAACCGACTCGCCGAACCCGGACGATTATAAGTAAGCTATAACCGCGATCTTTCGATCCGGATCGTGTCCGGCCATCTTGACTCCAAGGTGGCCGGACATTTGCATAGGCGCCGGGACATCCATGACTGGCGCGTTCGCGCGGGGGACACGTGAACTACCACTGGAACTGGGGAATTTTCTTCGAGCCGAACCCGATGGGGACCGGCACCTATCTCGACATGCTGTTGTCGGGCCTGGTGCTGACCCTCAAGACGGGTGCGCTCGCATGGATCATCGCGCTGATCATGGGCTCGATCGTCGGCGTGATGCGCACGCTGCCGTCGAAGGGAGCGTACTGGTTCGGCTTTGCTTATGTCGAATTCTTCCGCAACATGCCGCTGCTGGTGCAGCTCTTCCTGTGGTTCTTCGTGCTGCCGGAACTGCTGCCGAGATCTGCCGGCCTCTGGCTGAAGCAGCTGCCCAATGCGCCGTTCTGGACGGCGGCGATCGGCATCGGCTTCTTCATGTCGGCGCGCGTCGCCGTGCAGTTGCAGGCCGGCATCGGATCGCTCCCGCGCGGCCAGAAGATGGCGGCGACCGCCCTCGGCCTGACGACCTTGCAGGCTTATCGCTACATTTTGCTGCCGATGGCGTTCCGCATCATCCTGCCGCCGCTGACGTCCGAGTTCCTCAACACCATCAAGAACACGGCTGTGGCCATCACCATCGGCTTGCTTGAGTTGACCGGGCAGGCGCGCTCCATGCAGGAATTCTCGTTCCAGGTGTTCGAGGCCTTCACCGCCGCGACCCTTCTCTATCTCCTCGTCAACGCCGTCGTCGTGACCGCAATGCGCTTCCTCGAGCGCTACGTCGCGATCCCCGGCTACATCACGGGGAAATAACACCATGTTCAGCAATTTCGATTTCGAGGTCATCCGTCGCGCACTGCCCTATCTGTTTTACGAGGGCATGACGTTCACGCTGATGCTTACGGGTCTTGCGGCGCTCGGCGGCCTGATCTTTGGCACGGCCATCGCGCTGATGCGGCTGTCTGGCTTCAAGATCCTGGGCCGAATCGCCGGGGTCTATGTCGACTTCATGCGATCGCTGCCGCTGGTGCTGGTGATCTTCTGGTTCTACTTCCTGGTGCCCTATATCGGGCAGTGGGTGACCGGCGCGTCGCGCCCGATCAGCGTCGGCGCGTTCGCATCCTCGCTCATCACCTTCATCATGTTCGAGGCCGCGTACTTCTCCGAGATCATGCGTGCCGGCATCCAGTCGATCTCGCGCGGCCAGCCGGCCGCAGCCAACGCCCTTGGCCTGACTTACGCCCAGACCATGCGCTACGTCGTGCTGCCGCAGGCCTTCCGTAACATGCTGCCGGTGCTGATCACGCAGACCATAGTGCTGTTCCAGGACACCTCCCTGGTCTACGTGCTGTCGATCACCGACTTCCTCGGTGCGGCAAGCAAGGTCGCGCAGCGCGACGGCCGTCTGGTCGAAATGTATCTGTTCGCAGCAATCGTCTACTTCACCATTTCCTGTGTTGCGTCCTTCGGCGTTCGCCGCCTGCAGGCGCGCATCGCCATCATTCGATAGAGTCTGTCATGATCGAGATCAGCCACGTCGACAAATGGTACAGCCCGAGCTTCCAGGTGCTGACCGACTGCACCACCAGCGTCACCAAGGGCGAGGTGGTCGTGGTCTGCGGCCCGTCGGGATCAGGTAAGTCGACGCTGATCAAATGCGTCAACGCCCTGGAGCCGTTCCAGAAAGGCGACATCAGCGTCGATGGCACCAAGGTCAACGATCCCAAGACCAATCTGCCCAAGCTGCGCTCGCGTGTCGGCATGGTGTTTCAGCACTTCGAGCTGTTTCCGCATCTGAAGATCATCGACAATCTCTGCCTCGCACAGCAGAAGGTGCTCGACCGGTCGCGCGACAAGGCGATGGCGAAAGGCATGCAGCTGCTGGAGCGCGTCGGCCTGAAGGAACAGGCGCAAAAGTATCCCGCGAACCTGTCCGGTGGCCAGCAGCAGCGGGTGGCGATCGCTCGCGCGCTCGCGATGGATCCCATTGTCATGCTGTTCGACGAGCCGACCTCGGCGCTCGACCCCGAAATGGTGAGCGAGGTGCTCGACGTCATGGTGGACCTCGCCCATGAGGGCATGACCATGATGGTCGTGACGCACGAGATGGGCTTTGCCCGCAAGGTTGCCAACCGCGTGATCTTCATGGATCGCGGCGAGATCGTCGAGGACGCCCCGAAGGACGATTTCTTCGGCAAGCCCCGCAGCGACCGCGCGCAGAAGTTCTTGTCGAAGATTCTCTCCCACTAACTCCGCCGTCAATACCGGGCGCGACGTAGTAGCGAGCCCGGAAAACAACCGGCGGCATTGTAAGAGGCGAAAATGATTACGGGCACAATAGCTGCGCGAAAGGCCCCGAATGA